>PXBV01000236.1 GCA_003565575.1 Psychroflexus sp.
ACTTTATGGTGAGTTTCATACTTTTCTTTAATCCCTCTCAGAATTGAAATCGCGCTTTCAGTATCGGGTTCGTTGACGGTTACTTTTTGAAAACGCCTTTCTAGAGCTTTATCTTTTTCGAAATACTTTTGAAACTCATCTAAAGTTGTTGCTCCAATAGCTCTCAATTCACCACGGGCTAAGGCTGGCTTTAAAATATTAGCTGCATCCATTGCTCCTTGCCCACCGCCAGCACCAACTAACGTGTGTATTTCGTCTATAAATAATACGATGTCTCCATCGCTTGTAGTTACTTCTTTGATGACTGCTTTCAATCGTTCTTCAAACTCACCTTTATACTTAGCACCCGCAATAAGTGCTCCCATATCAAGGCTGTAAATTTTCTTACTTTTAAGGTTTTCTGGCACATCACCCCCAATAATTCTGTGAGCTAAGCCCTCTGCTATAGCTGTTTTACCTGTACCAGGTTCACCAACAAGCATAGGATTATTTTTGGTTCTTCTAGAAAGGATTTGAAGTATTCTTCGTATTTCTTCATCTCTACCAATGACTGGGTCTAGCTTGCCTTCCTCTGCCATTTTGTTGAGATTGTTGGCGTATTTATCTAATGAATTATAGTTATCTTCTGCACTTTGTGAAGTTACTCGATCTCCCTTTCTTAATTCTTGAATAGCAGCCTCTAAAGCTTTCTCTGTAACACCTTGGTCTTTCAAAACTTGCGCTACTTTACTTTTGCTTTTAAAAATAGCTAAAATGAGGTGCTCTATCGAAACATAGTCATCCTTCATTTTTTTAGCAACGATGCTAGCTTCGTTTATGGTTTTTCCAGCTTCTCTGGAGAGCATGATATCGCCCCCAGAAACTTTAGGAAAGCTTTCTAGATTTTTATCAATAATTTGAAGGAAAAGCTGCGTATTAACGTTTAACTTTTTGAGAATGAAAGGGGTCACATTCTCATCAACTTGTGAAATAGCTTTAAAGATATGTTCATTTTCAATTTGTTGATGCCCAAATTCTTGAGCAAGTAACTGTGCTTTCTGCACCGCTTCTTGTGTTTTTATAGTGAAGTTTTTAAAATCCATTTTTTTGTTTTATAAAAACATTTCAAACTACATACCTAATTTCAAAGTTGACATAATGGCAGTTTTTTTTCAATTTTAACTTACATTATGTCAGTGTGTGAATAAAACTAAAACGCTTTTAATGAGTTTATCAAAACTTAAATTTATATTTGATTAAAATCTATTTTGAATGAAAAATTTTTTCTTTTTTTCAATTTTATTTTCTTTCACATTTACATTTGGACAAGTTACCAATGAGGGCAAGCCTAAAAGTTGGAAGCTGAATTTAAATACTGCGAAGACCGAGGACATGCCTCCTTTTAATTTAAATCAAATACTCAAAGAAGATACTGAAGAAGATGGTAAAGCAAAGCCATTTCGATTTGGTTATGAACATCAAGTAAGCTTAGGTTTTGAGAACGGCCGCTGGAATACGCTCAAAAATGGAGATAGGGTTTGGTTGATGAATATAAAATCTGAAGGAGCAAAAACTCTTAATTTTGTTTTTGATGAATATTATATCCCAGAGGGAGCCAAGCTATACTTTTATAATAATGATAAAACCGACCTTTTAGGCGCGTATACTTCCACTCAAAATAGAGATGATTTGCAGTTTGGGTCTTGGTTAGTCAATGGTGACCATATTTGGATTGAATATTATGAGCCTGCTAATGCAGCATTTAGTGGTCAACTTCATATCTCAAAGGTAGTTCATGGGTACAGAAGTGTAAATGATATCCCAGAGTTAAGCAAAGCCCTAAACGACTCAGGCGCTTGTAATCAAGATGTAGATTGTCCAGTAGGTGATGATTTTGATTTAATCAAAAACGAAGTAAAGAAGTCAGTTGGTTTAATTCTAGTGGGTTCTACAGGCTTTTGTTCTGGTACTTTAATCAATAATACAGAAAATGATGAACAGCAATTATTTCTTACTGCTAATCACTGCTTGGGTAGTTCTGTTTCAAGTTGGGCATTTAGATTTAATTGGACAAGTCCAGAACCTTCTTGCTCCTCGTTATTAAGGTCTACAGATGGAGATTTTAATCAAACTATAAGTGGAGCTAATTTGTTGGCAAGTAATCCAAAATCAGATTTTGCACTTTTAGAAATTACACCAGAATTTCCAAACAATTGGGATTTGATTTGGGCTGGCTGGGATAGGAGTGGAGCTGTTCCAGATTTTACAGTTGGCATTCATCACCCCAGAGGGGATATCATGAAAATAGCTAGAGATAATGATTCTCCTTCACAAAGTTCTAGAAGCTTTAATGGATTTGACGCGATGAAAAATTGGTTAATAGAAAATTGGGAGCTAGGAGTGACTGAGCCTGGATCCTCAGGTTCAGCTTTATTTGATCCAGAAGGAAAAATTATTGGTCAATTGGCTGGAGGAAGTGCCGCGTGTGATGGAACGTTTAATAATGGAGGTTTTGATTTTTATGGAAGATTTGATGTGTCTTGGGATGCTGGAGATACACCAGATACCAGACTTAAAGATTGGCTAGACCCTAATGATAAAGGTGATTTGGTTCTGAATCAATTTCCTCCAATACAAGTTCTCGATAATGATGTTGCTCTTTTTGTTGAAAACTTAGACCAGCGCTTCTGTGGTGATGAAGCTAGCTCAATTTTTAGGATTTTAAATAAAGGGCAAAATTCTGTAACAAGTGCAACTTTAACTTATCGATTAGGCACTGGAGACGAACAAACTATCAATTGGACAGGAGATTTAGCCAGAGGTGAAAGTGATGTGATAGCCGCTGTTTCAATAGACTTATCCACTGGAACTGATTTTGAAGCTATGCTTGAAATTGATGGACAAGATGACGAATTTCTTGAAGACAATCTAGTCAAACGAAGCATTAATAATTTTCAGGACAGAACTTTTGATGTCAACTCTGTAACGTTTACACTTCTTACAGACGATTTTGCGGAGGAAACCTCTTGGGAGTTCCTTGATTTAGATGGTAATTTGATTGCCCAAAGCCAAGGTAATTTGATAGATAATAGGCGCTATGTTGAACAATTTGAAGTAGAACCCGGAAAATGTTACCAATTGATTATTTATGATGATGCTGGAGACGGAATTTGCTGTGGATTTGGTAGAGGTTTTTACAGGCTAGAAACCGATGATGGAGAAGTTATTGCCTCTGGCGGAGAATTTGGAGAAATTCAAATAGAAGAATTCAGAATTTTACAATCAAAGTCTGAACATCGAGATTTTATAGTTTTTCCAAATCCTACATCTTCCATGCTTACAGTTTTACCTGAGAATCAAGGTGATTTTGAAGTGAACGTTTATGACTTTGCAGGCAAACTTTTACTTGAAAGTAGAGGGGAAGAAGAGTTGCATCTCAATCTGGAGGCTTTTCCTAATGGCATGTATTTTGTAAAGTTGAGAAGTGAATCTACATCAGTAACCAAGAAAATAATCAAAAAATGATGCATATATTTTGTCAGAATTTTTAGTTATTAGTATTAAAAAATTAAAAATAAGTCAATAAAACAAGTACATTTGTGTAATTAATAATAGAATATGAAACATATTTTACTGGTGTTAGGGTTTTTGGCTTTAACGTCTTGCAACTCCTTCAAAAAAGCTCAACGCGCAGCAAATTCTGGAAATTATATAGAAGCTATGAATAGGTCTATAAGCCAGCTTCAACGTAATAAATTCAATAATAAAGGACGTGCCTATGCAACCTTATTAAAGCAGTCTTTTGAGAATTATAGAACTATAAGTTTAGAACGAATTCGATTCCTTGAACGTGAGACTTTAGTGGATAATTCAAAACCTGTTTATGAAAACTATGTAAGACTACAAAACTTCCAAAACCGCATTCGGCCTTTGTTACCCTTAGAGGACGTCAACAGGCAACCTATTGATTTTGAATTTTATGATTTTACTGAAAATATTTTAGTAGAAAAAGAAAATTATGCTAATTATTTATACACAAAAGCCAATGATTTAATTAGAACCAACGACAAGATGGACAGTAGGTTAGCTTACAATAGTTTGGTGGAATTAGAACAGTTAGCACCAAATTTTAGAAATGCAAACAACCTAAAAAGGCAAGCGTATTTAAATGGTGTTGATTATGTTTTGGTTTCTCTTCATAATGATTCTAATCAAGTTATTCCAAAGCAAGTAGAAGATAGACTTTTGAACTTCAATACTATGAATTTGGATAACTTATGGACAGAATTTCATGTTAATGCTAGGAATGATGTTAATTATGATCTTGCTGTTGATATTAATTTCATGGAACTTTTATTTTCCCCTGAAAGACTTTTGGAACGACAAGTTAATCTAGACAGAGATGTTGTAGATGGTTGGAGATACAAAAAAGACAGAAATGGTGATTTTATTCTAGACAGAAGAGGTAATAGAATAAAGGAAGATGTTATTATAAATGCCAGAGGTTCCTTATTTGAAACTATACAATCTAAAGAAGTTCAAGTTACTGCAGAGGTCAATTATTTTGATTTGAATACAGATCAAAAAATAAACTCCTATCCTTTGGAAAGTCTTTTCGTTTTTGAAAATAGATTTGCGAGTTTTGAAGGCAATGAAAAAGTACTTAACGAAGATGAAATTTTTATGCTTAATAATGGACCAGTACCTTATCCACCAAATGAGAAAATGATTAATGATGCCTCGGAGGAAATAAAAGCTAAGTTAAAGGTAATTCTAAGTAGACAATTGCTTAGTAACTAGTTGTCTATAAATCTTTTATAGTGCTCATACCTTTTAAAAATTTGCCTCACGTAATTGAATGGTTCTTCGCCTCTCACATATCCATACTTAATGTAAGATTTATTGTAATTTTCTGGAAAACTAAGGTCTAATAGTGCTAATTCTACATTATCATCCCACACAAAAGGGTTTAAGCCTTGAGCTTCTGCAAGTTTTTGTGCATCTTTAACATGATAGAGTCCACAATTATAAGAGCCTAGCGCAAACTTGATTTTTTGGATACTATCAGTAATGTTTTCATGGCTCTCAAGCATTTGTTTTAGATAGGTAGCACCTCCACTTAAGCTTTGTTCCGGACTGTACGGATCTGTAACTCCAAGTTCTTTTGCTGTTGCTGGCATTATTTGCATGAGTCCGCTAGCTCCCGCCCATGAATCTTTATCTGGAATAAATTGAGACTCTTGATAGGAAACGGATGCTAGAAGTCTCCAGTCCCAATTAATTAAGTCTGCATTTTTTTTAATAATATCATCATAAGGACTTATCTTATTGTCGTTTAAACTGTAAAAGTCACTTCTAACCCTATTGTTGTGTAATCTTTTATTTTTGAAATACTTATTGTAAATCACATGATAATCAGTTGTTTTTTTAGCATTTTCTAACCACTGATTTACGGTTGAAAGCAATTGTGTGTCTTTTTTTCTAACAGCCCAGCCTATGCGCTGAGATAGACTTAAAGGAGTACTGATATCTAAAATTGGATAATAAGATGAATTGATGAAGGCTATATTTTCATCGGCAATGGTAAATTTTACCTCTCCATCTGCCACTTTTTTAATTATTTTATCTGTAGATAAGGTTCCTTCTAGAGTATCTATATAAATTTTCTCTCCTAATTCGTATTCTAAATTTTTGATTCTAGATGCATAAGATGAATTTTTTTTCACAGATATGGTATCTCCAATAAGTTGAACAGGATTGGTTACTAATTTATTTTTTATCTCGTGAAGCTTCATTTGTCTCCAATTGTCTGGTTTTTTTTGAATTAATACTTGATGAGAAAGATAAAGTGGTGTTGTGAAATTGATAAGTTTTTTTCTTGACTCTGTTATAGTGTAGCCATAAGCTAATAAATCCCCATCACCATTTTGTAAGAGTTCAATTAAATCATTTTCATCTTTGGCTATGACCATCTCAAGCTCCACTCCTAAGTCTTCAGCAAAACGCTCAAGAAGCTCATATTCAAAACCCATAGGTCTACCTTTATATAAAAAATAGGTGGTTCCTGAATAAATGGTAAGCGCTTTTAAGGTGCCACTCTCTTTAATTTCATCCAAGTCTCTAGAAAAATTTTGAACGCCCGATTTTTTATCCTTCTGGTCAATTTGAGGTTGACATCCTAAAGCAAATATAATTAAACCAAGTATTATTTTTTTCATAAGTTTATTTCCTAAGGTTCAATGAGATAACTTTAAAAAAAAGCTTTAGCTATTTATTTTTTTACTTAATAAATAATAGTTTAACTCATTATTTATAATTCAAGATAAGCATTGCAACTTAATTTAACCAAAATTTCTTAAATTTTTTCAAATAAAAAAAGCCAGAGTTAACTGGCTTTATTAAAGTAGGAGTATTGTAGTTGTAATTAATTTGAATCTTCAACATCATCATCGTCACTTTGAGGTAAGTCCACATAGTTAAGATCCATTTCATCTTCATCATAGTCTTCTACATCAAACTTGGTCATGGTATCTTCTAGTCTTGTACTAATTTTTACAAGGTATACTGTATCTTCAGTTTTAACTTCTACGGCTTCTATGGTTTCGTTTTTGGCATTTTTAAAAACAACCACATCTCTATCATCATAACCATCAGGATACTTTTGGACTAGCATAGATAGGATTTCAGGAGTTAATTTTTTATAATCTATAATAATTCTTTTCATTCTAAATTGATTTTTCCTAGACAAACTTAAAATAAAAGTTTACATAAAAAAATAAAATCAATTTAAAATAAAGGCTCTTTTTAAAATTGCAGTAGAATCACAATTTTCAAAAATTAAGCCTAGCTTTTGCTGCTCAACTTTACCTTCTACTTGGTAAATTTTACAGGGTTCTGCCTGAACATCACTTTGTTTAAAATTAACATCGCCCTTTTTTAAAATGATTGAAATATTAGAGGTGTCTATTTGTTGATTTTGAAAAAATGTTAATGCTTCATCTGTTACGTGTCTGTCTTTTAGTCTAATATTTTTCATCACTCTTGCATCTAAGCCCCAATCACATGAAGTTTTTTTTCCGTTTAGAAAAAAGAATAGCATAATAAGGCCAATGGTAAACCCAGACAAATAGTAGCCAAGTCTTTGTATAAATTTCATTACCAATAATTAAAAAATAAGTAAATTAGGATCTCTGTGATTTAAGTCAAACCATTGTGCAACAGATTTATTAGTCAAAATGCCATGGTAGAAATAAAGACCACTTCTTAAGCCAGAATCTACCCTAAGTGTAGGCTCTAATCCGCCTTCTTCCGCAATATGAAGCAAGTAAGGCGTAAAAATATTACTGATGGATAAAGAGGCCGTTCTTGAATATCTAGATGGAATATTGGGTACACAATAATGGATGACGTCGTGTTTTACAAAAGTGGGCTCATCGTGTGTGGTCATTTCTGAAGTTTCTATGTTTCCTCCCATATCAATACTTACATCTATAATGACAGCTCCTTTTTTCATTTTTTTTACCATTTCATTGGTAATGATTACAGGTGCTCTATTTTTTCCTTTTGCAGCTCCTATCACTACATCAGCACGTTTAAGAGCTTTGAGAAGGGTTTTAGGCTGTAAAGTAGACGTATAGAGAGGTCTGCTTATATCAGTCTGTAAACATCTTAGCTTAGTAAGTGAACTATCAAAAATTTTCACACTTGCTCCAAGGCCTAAAGCACTTCTTGTGGCGTATTCACCTACAGTTCCAGCTCCTAGAATGACAACTTCTACAGGCGGGACTCCAGTGATATTTCCAAGCATCAATCCATTACCACCACTCATATTAGAAAGTAATTCTGCGGCTATCAAGATAGAAGAAGTACCCGCTATTTCACTTAATGCTTTAATGGCTGGATACCCCCCAAACTGGTCTTTGATGAACTCAAAAGCAATGGCTGTGATTCTCTTTTTTGATATCACCTCACAATATTGACGATCTCTGGTTTTCAACTGAAGTGCAGATATCAATGTAGATTGTGGATTTATTAAGTCAAGCTCATCGTGAGAAGGCGGCGCTACTTTTAAAATGATAGGACAAGAAAATACTTTTTTGGTGTCTTTCGTAATTTCTGCTCCTGCTTCACTGTAATCTTTATCTGTAAAATTAGCATGAAAGCCAGCTCCACTTTCTATCAAAATTCTATGTCCGTTTTGTGTTAGGGCATTGACAGCGTCTGGAGTGAGGCAAACCCGCTTCTCTTGGTAAGATGTTTCCTTGGGTAGACCAATAAACAATTCTCCTTTGGAGCGTTTGATTTCAAGCATTTCTTCTTGAGGTAACAACTCTGAGGTTGAAAATGGAGATTTTGAAGAGTGTTGGCTCATATTTTTAAGATTCATCAAAATTAATGAAAAAACTGGAAAATTTGTAATTAAAACTCAGTCAAGGTTAAACATCTATGCTTATCTTTTTTGGCTTCTAATTTTATGTTGTTACCATGCAGAGGCCATAAATTTGGAATTTTCTCAGGCCACTCAATAAAAACATAGTGAGCAGTTTCTAAATACTCTTCAAAACCCATATCAAAAGCTTCTTCTTCACTCTCAATTCTGTAAAAATCAAAATGATATATTAAGTGCTTGCTAGCTTTATATTCATTTACTAAAGAAAATGTGGGGCTTGATACTTGATTTACGCTGCCCATTTGTTTTACGAGTTCTTTGATGAGTGTTGTTTTACCAGCTCCCATCTCTCCTGAAAATAAAACGTGTTTGGAGTTTAAATGTTTTAAAACCTTCTTAGCAACACTTTCAATATCTTCTAGATAGTAGTTTATAGTCATCTTTTACTTATCTGGGTTGCAATACTACAAATGGTATAATCATTTCCTCAAGAGAAATTCCTCCATGTTGATAAGAATTTTTGTAGTAATTGACATAATAATTATAGTTATTAGGATAGGCAAGGAAGTAATTTTCTTTAGCAAAAATAAAAGAACTAGACATATTGATGCTTGGCAAATGTATTTTTTTAGGGTCTTTTGCAACCACCACATCTTTTTCGTTGTAAGTAAGGCTCTTTCCTGTTTTGTATCTTAGGTTAAGACTTGTGTTTTTATCACCAATAACTTTTGAAGGGTTTTTCACATTTATGGTACCGTGGTCTGTGGTCATTATCAATTTGAAACCTAAATTTTGAGCTTGCTGAATGATATCTAGCAGTGGTGAATTTTTGAACCAACTTTGGGTGAGAGACCTGTAGGATTTATCATTAGAAGCTAATTCTTTTATAACTTCTAATTCTGTTTTGGAGTGGGAAAGCATATCTACAAAATTATAGACCAATACCGTAAGGTCATTATCTTTCTGACTTCTGAAATTTTCGGCTAATTTTTTCCCTTTAGCAAAATTGGTTATTTTATGATACTGAGTTTTAAAATCTTTGCCTAGTCTTTGAAGTTGAGCTGTTAAAAACTCTTCTTCAAATTGATTTTTACCACCTTCATCAGTATCGTTTAACCAATATTCTGGGTAAATTTTCTCCATATCAGAAGGCATTAAACCGGAAAATAGCGCATTTCTTGCATATTGAGTAGCTGTAGGAAGAATACTAAAATACGGGTGATCTTCCTTTTTTTTGTAATGGTTTTCAATAGTAGGTTCAAAAGATTTCCATTGGTCGTAACGAAGGTTGTCTACTACCACCAATAAAGTAGGTTGATCTTTAGATAATTCTGGAAGTATTTTAGATTTGAAAAGCGTATGTGACAAGGTAGGTGCTTCTACACCTTTTTCAAACCAAGTAGCATAATTTTGATCAATATATTTACAAAACTCAATATTGGCTTCATTCTTTTGAGATTCTAAAATTTCAAACATTCCAGAATCTTCTATGGTTTCTAGCTCAAGCTCCCAATAAACTAATTTTAAGTATAAGTCAATCCATTCTTGGTAAGTATTCACGTTGGACATTTCCATAGAAATAGACCTAAACTCTTGTTGATAATTTAAAGTTGTCCTTTCAGAAATCAATCTTGAGTGGTCAAGGTTTTTCTTTAGACTTAAAAGGATTTGATTAGGGTTTACGGGTTTAATAAGGTAATCTGCTATTTTAGAGCCGATGGCTTCTTCCATGATATACTCTTCTTCACTTTTAGTAATCATTATGACAGGAAGTGAGCTTTTTAATGATTTTAGCTCATTTAGTGTTTCAAGTCCAGACAAGCCCGGCATGTTTTCATCCAAAAAAACAATATCAAAATTTGTTTTTGTTACTTCTTCAATAGCTTCAGTTCCACTTTGGCAAGTGGTAACATCATAAGATTTGTTTTCTAAAAATAAAATATGAGGTTTCAATAAGTCAATTTCATCATCCACCCAGAGTACTTTTATGTTTGACATATATAAATGTATATTTGTAATTAAAATTATTTTGTATTGAATCAAAGAAACAAACTTAAAATTATAAACGATCCAATTTATGGATTTATTACCATTCCCAATGCTTTAATTTTTGATTTAATAGAGCATCCTTACTTCCAAAGATTGAGGAGAATTACGCAGATGGGATTATCTCACTTGGTGTACCCTGGAGCTAATCATACAAGGTTTCATCATGCTTTAGGTTGTCTCCATCTTATGAAAAAAGCATTAGATATTCTAAAATCTAAAAATGTTGAAATATCAGAACAAGAGGAACAGGCTGTGCTTATAGCTATTTTGCTGCATGATATTGGTCATGGTCCTTTCTCTCATGCCTTAGAACATTCTATTGTATCAGGTTTATCTCATGAATACCTTTCTTTAGAATTTATGAACAAGTTAAATGCTGAGTTTGATGGGCAACTATCTTTGGCCATAAAAATGTTTAGAGGAGATTACTCTAAAAAATTCTTGTGCCAGTTGGTCTCTAGCCAATTAGATGTGGATAGATTAGATTACTTAAAGCGGGATAGTTTTTACACAGGGGTTGCAGAAGGAAATATTAATAGCGAGAGGCTCATCAATATGCTTAACGTCGTTGATGATGAGCTGGTGGTAGAAGAAAAGGGTATTTATTCTATTGAAAAATTTTTAGTTGCTAGGCGTCTCATGTATTGGCAAGTGTATCTTCATAAAACAAGCTTATGCGCAGAGCAGATTTTGATAAGGTTACTTTTAAGAGCTAATGAAATATGTAATACCTTAAAGACTTCATTAAAAAATTCTTCACTTTTGTATTTCATTCAACACAAAATTGATATTGAAAACTTTGATGAAACCTCTTTAGAACTTTTCTCAAAGTTAGACGATTATGATATTATATCTTCTTTAAAGGTATGGCAACATCACGATGATTTTGTTTTGAGCAAATTAAGTCAAATGATTTTAAACAGAGATTTGCTTAAAATTAAGCTGAAAAATGAACCCATAGATCCGTCAAAAGTTGAAAAGCATCGTGAAAAAACTCAAAATGCTTTTAATATTTCAGAAGCTGAAGCTTCCTATTTTGTGTTTGATGGCTCGGTATCAAATTTAGCTTATCAAGCTGATAAAGAACATATTAATATTTGGTATAAAAATGGAAAAATTAAAGATGTTTCCTCTGCTTCAGACCAGCTCAACCTTAAAGCCTTGTCTAAAACTGTAATGAAATATTACATATGTTACCCAAAAAGTTATAATTAACCGTTTTTTTCTATTTTTGCCAAGATGAAATTTACAGCACAACAAATAGCAGAAATATTGGATGGTGATATAGACGGTAACCCATATGCCGAAGTTTATAAGCTTTCCAAAATAGAAGAAGGAGAGGAAGGCTCACTTACGTTTCTTTCCAATCCTAAATATACACCCCATATTTACAACACAAATGCGACAATTTGTATAGTCAACAATGATTTTAAAAAATCTCAACCTATTTCGTTAACATTAATCAAAGTTGAGGATTCTTATGAAGCTTTTTCCAAACTTTTGGAAGTTTATAATCAAATAAAGTTAGATAAAAAGGGCATTGAGTCTCCCAATCACGTTTCAGATTCAGCTTCACTTGGTAAAGATTTATACATAGGAACCTTTGTTTACATAGGAGAAAATGTTCAAATAGGGGATGGCGTAAAAATTTACCCGAATGTATTTATAGGCGAAAATGTATCCATTGGAGAAGGAACAATCATATTTGCAGGAGCTAAAATTTATTCTGAAACACAGATAGGCAATCATTGTACAATCCATAGCGGTGCCATTATAGGTGCAGATGGATTTGGTTTTTCACCATCGGATAATGGAGAATATTCAAAAATCCCTCAAATAGGTAACGTTATAATTGAAAATCATGTTGATGTTGGCGCTGGAACTACTATTGATAGAGCAACCTTAGGTTCTACAGTTATTAGGTCTGGAGTAAAACTAGATAATCAAATTCAAATTGCTCATAATGTGGAAATAGGAGAGCATACAGCTATTGCAGCTCAAACAGGAATCGCAGGTTCTACCAAAATTGGTAAATACTGCTTAATAGGAGGGCAAGTGGGAATTGCGGGACATATAAAAATAGGGGATAGAGTCAAAATTCAAGCTCAAACTGGCGTAGGAAGGAATATTAAGGATGATGAAGCAATACAAGGCTCACCAGCATTTGGGTATGGTGATTTTAATAAATCCTATGTACATTTTAGAAATCTACCAAAAATTATCAAACGAATAGATAAGATTGAAAAACAACTTTCTACTGATGACAAACATTAACCAAACAACAATAAAAAAAGAAGTATCTCTTCAAGGTGTTGGTTTACACACAGGTGAAACTGTTACTTTAACGTTTAAACCTGCACCTGTAAATCACGGTCTTGCTTTCAAAAGAGTTGACCTAGAGGGTGAGCCTACTATACCGGCAGATGCGTCCCTTGTTACCAATACAGATAGAGGGACTACCATGGAAAAAAACGGGGTAATTATTCAAACTTCAGAACATGTCTTAGCCGCCTGTGTTGGACTTGGTATAGATAACGTTCTTCTAGAATTGAATGCATCAGAACCACCAATTATGGATGGCTCTTCCAAGTTTTTTGTTAAAGCACTAGAAGAGGCTGGAGTTGAAGAACAAGATGCACCAAGAGATGAATATGTGGTAAAAGATGTTATCTCTTTTAAAGATGAAGAAACAGGGTCAGAAATTATAGTAATGCCAGCAGATGAGTACCAAGTAACCACGATGGTTGACTTTGGGACTAAAGTTCTTGGCACACAAAATGCTTACTTAGACACCTTAAGTGATTTTAAAAAAGAAATATCTGAGTCCAGAACATTTAGCTTTCTACATGAATTGGAAGCCCTCCTTGCTAATGGTTTAATAAAAGGGGGAGACCTTAATAATGCTATAGTTTATGTAGATAAGGAGCTTTCAACAGAAACAATGGATAGGTTAAAAGTGGCCTTTGGCAAAGAAAAAATTTCCGTAAAGCCTAATGGTATTTTGGATAATCTAACACTTCACTATCCTAACGAAGCAGCAAGGCATAAACTTCTGGATGTGATTGGGGACTTAGCATTAGTAGGAACTTACATTCGTGGAAAAGTTATAGCTAATAAGCCAGGGCATTTTGTCAATACTCAATTTGCTAAAAAACTTGCAAAAATCATAAAGCTAGAAAAACGAAATAAGGTGCCGAAATTTGATCTTAATAAACCGCCACTTTATGATGTTACAGAAATTATGAAAAGACTACCACATAGACCACCATTTTTGCTGGTAGATAAAATTTATGAATTGACAGAAGACTCTGTGTTAGGTACAAAGAATGTGACCATGAATGAGCCTTTTTTTGTAGGTCATTTTCCTGGAAAGCCTGTTATGCCAGGTGTTTTACAAATTGAAGCTATGGCACAAACTGGAGGTATATTAGCATTAAGTACCGTAGAAGATCCTGAAAATTATTTAACTTATTTTATCAAAATTGATAATGTAAAATTTAAGCAGCAAGTAGTTCCTGGAGATACACTTATATTTAAACTAGAATTGATGTCACCTATAAGACGTGGGATTTGTCATATGCAAGGCTACGCTTATGCTAATGATAAACTTGCTTGTGAGGCGGAACTCATGGCTCAACTTGTAAAATCAAAATAACATGAATCAACCCCTCGCTTACGTTCACCCAGGAGCAAAAATTGCTAAGAACGTTGTCATTGAACCCTTTTCTACTATTCATAATAATGTTGAAATTGGTGAAGGCAGCTGGATTGGATCTAATGTGACCATTATGGAAGGTGCTAGAATTGGAAAAAATGTAAGTATCTTCCCAGGTGCAGTGATTTCTGCCGTTCCTCAAGACAAGAAATTCCAAGATGAAGACACAATTACAGAAATAGGAGATAATACCACCATTAGAGAGTGTGTAACTATCAATAGAGGAACTAGCGATAAAATGAAAACTAAAGTTGGAAAAAATTGCTGGATTATGGCCTATTGCCATATTGCGCATGATTGCATTGTTGGAGATAATTGCGTCTTTTCTAATAACAGTACTCTTGCTGGACATATTGTAGTAGGAGATTATGCTGTTCTTGCAGGCATGGCGGCTGTACAGCAATTTTGTAGTGTTGGGAGACATGCCTTTATTACTGGAGGCTCTTTGGTTAGAAAAGATGTTCCGCCATTTGTAAAAGCTGGAAGAGAACCACTGTCTTACGTAGGTATCAACTCGGTAGGACTAAGAAGACGAGGCTTTGACACCGAAAAAATAAGAGAAATTCAAAATATATACAGAATTTTATATCAAAAAAACTACAACAATTCTCAAGCTGTTTCCATAATAGAAGCAGAAATGGAAGCAACACCAGAGCGTGATGAGATTCTTCAATTTATTAAAGACTCACAGCGTGGAATTATGAAAGGATATTTTTCAAACTAAAATAACTATGGCAACAACAAGCGACATTAGAAATGGATTGTGCATTAGGTACAATCATGATATATTTAAAGTAACTGAATTCTTACATGTAAAGCCTGGAAAAGGACCTGCCTTTGTGAGAACCAAATTAAAGAGTGTTACCACTGGAAAGGTGATTGACAATACCTTTTCTGCTGGACATAAAATTGATGAAGTACGAGTTGAAACCCATAAATATCAATTTTTATATCAAGAAGGAGAGTTTTATCATTTCATGCACGTGGAGGATTTTACACAGATAAGACTTCTGGAAGCGGCTCTAGATATGCCTAATTTGTTGAAAGAAGGTGAAGTGGTGAGTATTCTATTAAACACCGAAGATAATCTGCCGCTTTCTGTAGATATGCCACCTCATGTAATTTTAGAAGTGACACATACAGAGCCTGGAGTAAAGGGAAATACAGCAACTAACGCTACTAAACCTGCAACTTTAGAAACAGGTGCTGAAGTTAATGTGCCACTATTTATAAATGAAGGCGATAAAGTTAAAGTTGAAACCGAAAAAGGAACTTACAAAGAGCGTATTAAAGAATAAGTTGAAATAAATGAAGTTCCCAAAACCGCAAAGCCTTCTTGAAATTTCTCAGCTTATCCGTGCGCAATATATAGGTAAGCC
>PXBV01000153.1 GCA_003565575.1 Psychroflexus sp.
GGTTTAAGGCAGCTTAAAGAAAATAAGTGATAGATGCGAAGTTGCAAACTTCGCATAGCAAGTGATAGATGCGAAGTTCTTGTAGCTCTGCGAAGTCTGTGACTTCGCAGCTTTACCATTTAATAATTTACTTAATGGTTATCCAGCGTCTTTTCAATATACCTATTAATGCGTTGTTCTAATATGGGTAAAGTGACCACGCCTTGTTCCAAAACTACTTCATGAAAGTCTCTAATATCAAATTTTTCTCCTAAAGTAGTTTCTGCTTTACGCCTTAATGCTCTAATTTTGATTTCTCCAATTTTATAAGACACGGCTTGTCCAGGCCATGAAATATAACGGTCCACTTCGGTATTGATGTTGTGTAAAGAAAGTGCTGTATGTTTAGTGAAGTACTCTACTGCCTGCTCTCTAGTCCATCCCATTGCGTGAATCCCTGTATCAATTACAAGCCTGCAGGCACGCCACTGCTCGTAAGTAAGTTTACCAAAGCGCTCGTAAGGTGTAGTGTAAATTCCCATTTCTTCGGCCAAAAATTCTGAATACAAGCCCCAGCCTTCACCATAGGCAGATAAATAGGTGTTTTTTCTAAATCTTGGGATACTATCACCCAATTCTGCATTTAAAGCATTTTGAAGATGATGACCAGGTACAGCTTCATGAGCTGTTAAAGAAGGTAACACGTAAAGCGGACGGTTGGGTAAATTGTAAGTATTTACCCAATAATAGCCAGGTTGGGTTTCATCAGACGGACCAATGTATCGACCTGTTGTATATTTTGGGGCAATGGCATCTGGAACTTTTGCTACGCCATATGGTTTTCTTGGTAAGGTTTTAAAGTAGGCTGGCAGTTTGGCGTCAATACGTTTAGCAATATCGCGAGCTTCTTTCAAAAGTTCATCTTCAGTTTTGGCGTAAAACTGCTCATCCGTTCTAAGAAAAATAATAAACTCGTCTAAATTGCCATCAAACTCAACCTCTTCAACAATAGATTTCATTTCAGCATAGATGCGCTCTACCTCTTTTAAACCGATATTGTGAATTTCTTCTGCTGAAAGATTCAGTGTAGTGTAATAATTCAGTCTGTTTTGATAATAGGTTTCGCCCTGAGGTCCATTAGAAACTCCTAGTTCTGTTTTTGTATTGGGTAAATATTCAGTTTCAAAGAAAGATTTAATGCGCTTAAATTGAGGAATCACATTGGTTTCAATGGCTTTTTTTGCAGCATTAATTACAGAATCTTTTTGAGATGGACTTAAAGAAGATGGCAAGTTTTCAAAAGGTTCAAAAAAGAAACTCTCTTCTGCAGAGGAGACGATTTGAGAGTCGTAAGTAGAGGCATAACCTTCAAAAATAACTTTAGGTTGAGTGATGCTTTCTTTGAGACCTTTTCGTAGTAGTTCAAAATGTTGATCTACATAGGTAGGGATGGCGTTCAACTTGTTTAAATAAGCCTTCACTTGTTTGTAATTATTCAAATCTCTTACTTGATAAGATAGACTGAGGTGAAAGCCAGAGTCTGAAAGTAAGGGGTTGAGGTAAGCTTTAAATTCAAAACGGTCTATGGTTTCATTCAGCTTAAATTTTAATAATTCTAACGAAATCTGTTCTGTTTCAGATAGTTTATTCTTTTCAATTTTAGATAAATCGTTTATTAGGGATTTTGCAAATTCCGTTTCTTGTTTGTAGTACTCTTCCGTGTAGAGTCCAAGTGGATACATGTCTCTATCGTAGCCGTTATGATCTTGATAGGTTGTTATGATAGTGTCTAAATCTTGACTTGGGTTTTGGGCAAAAATCGGGGAAGTAATCAGTAAAATTACAACTTGAAATGTGCATTTATTCATAGTGAGGTTTTTTGTAAAAATTAATTATCGATAGCATCTTAAGGTTTTTTCTTTTTCAGTTTAAACATTTGATAACAGAATGTGCCTATGTAAAACAAAGCTAAAACAAACCACATGTATCCAAGCCAGTTGTTTTGTTGCTGAACTCCAACTTTAAAAAAACCTGCAAGTAACCAAATGATACCAAAAATCAAATTGAAGTAAATGTAGCGTTTTGCTTTTTTCATAACCCGAATTTAATAGTTTTGCGGTAAACTTATATAAAAAGAAGAGTTTTAATGAAATATAGCATAGTTATACTTGGTCTTTTGGTTTCACAGTTGTGTTTTTCTCAAATTTTGAATATTCAACATTCTAAAATCAAACAAGATAGCAGTTTTGTAAAAGGAAATCTTACAGCGAGCTTGTCTCTTTATAACCGAAGTGCCGCTGCAGATTCTCCCGTTGAATTTTTTGGGTACAATTTGAATTCTAGTATTGCCTTATTTCCCAAAAACTCAAGAATTTCTTCTGTTACTCGTATTAATTACTTGAAAATTAATGAAAATATGTTCTTAAATACTGGATTTCAACACCTTCGCTACAGTATGTTTGAAGACAAAAAAATACATCCAGAGGCTTTTGTTCAATACCAATATGATAATTTTAGGGGTTTGTCTCCAAGGTGGGTGGCTGGTTTAGGAGTTCGTCACGACATTGTCAAAACAAAAAAGTTAAGTTTGTTTTTTAGCCCAGGTATAATGGCTGAATATGAGTCATGGTTAGTGCCTGACAGTAATACTGGTGAAGAAGTAAATGTAAGTTTTTTAAAATCAACAAACTATGTGGGATTTCGGTGGGATGTAAATGATAATTTGGACATCAATAGTATTAATTATTACCAAACTACCTATGACCGAAATGCTAATTTATGGCGAAACCGGTTTAATGTGGAACTAAATTTTAATACAAAAATTACAGAGCGTTTTGGGTTTAATAATAGCTTTTCAATAGCTTACGAAGATCAACCGATTGTTGCTATTACTCAAACTATTTATAGCTTCACAGCTGGGGTAAATTACAGGTTTTAAAGGTGTTTTTAAAACTGAAAAGGCAGAATCTAGCTTAATTTGACGTAGTTAATTCACTTTTATTTTTGAATTTACTGAAGTAATTTAGTTCTTCAGGGATGTCCAAGTCTTTCAAAATAGTTCCCAATTTATTGATTTCCTTTGGCTCAAGGAATTTGGGGTCTATCTTAAGCGTTTGGTAATCAGATTTTAATAGATAGTCTCCTGTAGATTTCATTTTAATTTCTTTAATCTCAGAAAGCAAAATTTTATTACGAAAGCCAAACGTCTTGTTTTTGATGAGTATATCGCCATCAATTCTTAAGTATTGATGTTTATAATTATAAAAAAACAAAGCAAGCTCCAAACTTCCTACAATATAATAACCGGCTCCAAACCAATGAGGCTTATCATTTAAGATAAAATGTCCAGTTCCCATAAGTGTCCAGAGCAAACCCATGAATAAGTTTGTGTATAAGCTTCTTTTGTTGAGGTAAATTGTCATAAACCATGTGATTAATTTTGATACCCTATAAGTTTACCAATGTGCTTTAAAGATGGAATATGGTCAAAAATAATCTTCATTACCGCGAAAAGGGGCACAAATAAGATTAGACCTGCAAAACCCCAAAGCATACCTCCAAGCACAATGGCTACAATGATAAAAAGTGGACTTTGTTTAATTTCTGAGCCAATAATTACGGGTTCCAACACGTAACTTTCAATAAGTTGAATGATGATGATAATGATTGTGAAAGTGATGATTTCTGAAGTGCTGTCTCCAAAAATTAACATGAATAAAATGGGTAGAACACCGCTTATAAAAGGGCCTAGATAGGGTATGATGGTGATTAAAGCGCCGAAAATAATCAGCAATAAGGAATATTTGAGATCAAAAAAGAAAAACGTAATAGCGTACATAATGCCAAGTAAGGTCATGACTTGAATTCTTCCCCAAACGTATTTTTTGGCTACTTTTTTAGATTCATCAAGGATTGCTTTTAATTCAATATTGGGCATCCTTGTAGCAAAACTCATGAAAAACTCATAAAACTTGTCTCTGTAAATCAGCAATAAAAAAACATAAATCAACATCAATAGGAAACTGACAATGATGGAAATGATATTGTTGAGCAAGCTAGAAATGTATCTTTGGAGCTCTTGAAGAAACCCGAATAAGCGCTCTCTTATAACTTGTTCTTGTTGCTCTAGCGTAAAGCCTGTGACTTGCACAATCTGCTCCCTAAAGCTTTGAACAAATTTAAAAATGTTTTCTCTTTGGTTAAGCAAATCATTGGAAAAGATACTAAACTGCCAAATCAAGAGGAATAAAAATCCACCGACAACCAAAAATAGAATAAACGTGCTTGCAAAAGCGGCTAAAACTCTTTTGAATTTCAAACGTTTTTCCAAAACTGTTGCAAATGGTAACAAAAGCGTTGTTGAAAATACAGCAAAAGTGAAAGGAATTAAAAAGGGTGCCCCGTAGTAAAGCCCTAAAATAAGCAAAAAGCAAAACAGGAGAACCTGGTTAAGTCTTTTTAATTTTCGATAGCTGTTCATTAGCTGTTTTATTTAACTTCAAATATCTTAAAATTAAATCTTAATATGAAATACTAATATAAATACTTGAAGTAAAATATTAAAAGAGGGTTTAATTGGGTTTTTAAGAAAGGAGCCTTTGTTTTATATGATGTGTTTTAACTTATGAGTTTCAATTATAGGCTTAGATTCTAAAAACAGGTTCCTATTGGAAGGTAAATCAAGACTTTTTAAAAACAAAATTAATTCAAGAAGTGAATCTTTATCAATAAGCTTAGGATCAACTTTAAGGTTTTTAGTTGGAGACTTAATCAGATAGTAAGCGTCTGTTCTCTCTATTTTGGTTATTTCATCTAATTTGATAACTGTTTTATTCCCAAAGAGTCTGTGTTTGTGAATGACGCCATTTCCTATTCTGAGGTAGTGATGCTTTTTATCGTAGGTGTATTGAAAAGTGAAAAACAAGCCAGAGGTTAAATGTAAATACCCTAATAAAGCAGGTTCAATGTTAAAAGCAAAAAAAGACAAACCTAGCAAAATAGAGAATGTGCCAAATATTAAATAATGAAGGAGCCGTTTCTTTTTGAATTTAATTTTTAAATGTTCCACAAGTACTCTTTTTAGCCTTATTTTTTAATTCCTTTAAAAATATTTACTCGTCCATAAACTGTAAGAATTATGCCTATAGCTGTAAGAATACCAAGGCTGAACGAATAGTTGTTGTTTTCAAAAAAATAATGGATTGAAAAAGACAATATCATTAATACCAAACCTAGCAAACGGATAACAATTGACTTGATAATTAATTTTGATTTAAAAATAACTATTTTAAAAATATTCAACCTTAATACTAAAAATTAAAAGTCAATCTCAACCAAAATCGCTTATTAGCTGCATGATTTTTACTTGAAATTTTCAATCCAAATATTAACTTTCCTGTCATAGTTTTAAAAAGTTTCGAGTGTTTTTTTTGAATGAAGTTCTAAAAGAGTTTATAAAATTGTAATTTAAACTATTGTAGATATATCCATTTGCTTTAGTCAATACTCTCCTTTTGTCCAATACTACCTAGTTTCTCTAGAAAGTCCTACACGTTTTAAAGGATAGACTACCATAAAAAGAAGGTAAGCACAAATGGATCTTCATATGTTTGAAAATAAATAAATTTTTTAAAATTATTGTATCCATATTTTTTGACTAGTACTAATATTCCTATTTGATACTTTACAAATAAATAACCCAGAATTTAAAGAAGACACATCCACTACCTGGCTGTCTAGGTTTTTTTTAAGTTGTTGATTAGAAATAACTCTACCGTTCATATCATATATAGTTAACATTACTTCTTCTTCAAAAAAACTATCTATGATAATTTTATTATCTGCTTTGCTGAAATAAATTGAAATTTCTTGGGCTAGTGAAGTATTCGTTCCAAGCGTATCAAGACAATTTTCACCAGTGGAGTTATCACAGTTTAAAGCAGATGCACAAATAGCAGTTTGTAAATTTTGATCTAAAACTAGAGTATATTCAAAAGGAGAACTTCCAGAACAGCTCATAGGTGTTTGATCAGTATTAATTGGACTAAAAAAAGCATTGGAGGTTATGAGTAAGTTTCCATTATCTAATAAATCTATATCCGAAACTTGAACGGAATTGGTTCTCCCATTACCTAGTACTGCTTTAATAAATGTTCCACTTTCTTCTATACCAGAACCATCATTAATTTTGATTCTAAAAACAACAGAAGCATTTGAGCCTTCACCATCTCCGTAAGCAGAAACCCACCCAGATGAAGTAAATGATGAAAGCTTAGAGTCCGTTGGAACTGAACGATCAATTGAAAAAACAGCATACAAGTCTGTCCCTGTCCAAAATAAACCATATCCAGAACTATTGGCTATTGAACCCTCATAACTTGTTTCACACCAGTCTAGCTCACCACGAGTAAATTTTAAAATTATAGAATCAAATTTGCCTGGTTCAACATCTTTTCTACCGATATAAATTGTAGAATCACCAATTGAAATGTTTGGTGTTCCTGTTTCAATTATCTCTTCTTCAGACATTTCACATGATAAAGCTTGCGCATTCCCGAAGCTTTTTTCAACTGTAGTAGATATTAATTCTGAAGAATTAAAATTAGATTTAGCGTCTTTTAAATTAAAGAATAGTGCAAAGTTTAAGATTAGAAGTAATGTAGTTTTCATTTGTATTAGTTTTGGTTTTTGAATATATAACTATGTAAAATATAAATAGATTAAACACCTGAGCTATTTAACTTAATTTTATAAATGTAATGGACTATTTGGTAACAATTGGTGGATGATTTGGGAGTACATTACATCCATAAACTAATTGAGAATCAACTGCAAATAGTGGATTAACGGAGATACCACATTAGTTGAGGCAGGGAGGCTTCTTTATCAACTGAAAGGCTGACACTTTGTAAAGTGATTTTCCAAACCAAAATATGCTAATAGATGTTTTTAAAAAAAGCAAATGCATCAGAAGAATTTTAATGCTAAACTATTAGCGTTTAGAGCGTAGTTCAATGAAGTCCGAAGTGTAGATTTACCGGATATACTTTTTGAAATTTTCGCAAAAATTCAACAATTTAATATCACTTTTAATTTCTAAAAATTAAACCCCTTTCAATCTAATTTGAAAGGGGTTTAAGTCTATTCATTAGCATCCTTTATATATCGTCAAAACTTACGTTGGTAAACGCAGTAGCGCTTGTTGGTGTAGTTTTTTCTTGATGAATGTTGTTTGCTGGTTCTGCTTCAGAGGGTTTGGTAAAATCTTTTTGATGACGGTCACTTATCACTTCTTCTCCTTTTTTATCAATAATAAAATTGGTGGTTTCATCTAAAGCGTCTTTAAAGTTTTCAAAATCCTCCTTATAGAGATAGATTTTGTGTTTTCTGTAAAAAAAAGATCCGTCATCATTGGTGAATTTCTTACTTTCTGTGATGGTGAGGTAATAATCATCTGCCTTTGTAGATCTGACATCAAAAAAGTAAGTTCTTCTTCCTGCTCTAATTACCTTGGAGAATATGTCTTCATTCTTCATCGATCCTTGGTCACTCATAATACTTTAGTTAAATAAGATTAATATAACGTTTGTTCAAAAGTCTTAAAAAAAAACAAAAGGACAAATGATTTTATCAATTTTCTTTTTCAGATAGTTGCTTCTCGTATAAATCTTTATAGTAGCCATTCTTTTCTATAAGCTCATCATGGGAGCCTTCTTCAAGTATCTTTCCTTCATCTAGGATGATAATATGATTTGCATTTTTAGCGGAGGAAGCTCGGTGGCTAACCACTACAGAGGTTTTGTTATTAGAAATTTTGTTCAACTTATTAAAAATTTCTTCTTCAGTTTCTGTATCTACCGCAGATAAGCAGTCGTCAAATAAAACAATTTGCGGGTCTTTTATAATAGCTCTAGCAATAGATACACGCTGTTTTTGACCACCAGAAAGCGTGATACCGCGTTCTCCTAAAATGGTATCGTAGCCTTTATTAAATTCAATGATATTGTTGTGAACAGCAGCATTCTTGGCCGCTTCTATAATTTCATCTTCCGTAGCATCGGCTTTACCAAATTTGATATTGTCCCTAATAGAGCTGCTAAATAAAAACGCATCCTGAGGAACGTAGCCAAGTTGCTGTCTCAATTCACTTAGGTTAAAGCTTTCAATGGGCTTTCCATCAATCAAAATTTCTCCTTCATCTACATCGTAAAGTCTTCCAATCAATTCTAAAATAGTTGATTTTCCAGACCCAGTTTTACCCATTATGGCAAGGGTTTCCCCTTTTTTTATCTTGAAAGATACATTTTTGAGAGCAACAATATTTGTATCTTCATAAGTAAAGCTCACGTTTTTAAATTCAATTTCTCCTTGTATTTTTTCTGCACTACTAGGGGAGTTGTTTTTTATAGAAGGAATTTCATTTAAAAATTCATTAATTCTTGCTTGAGATGCTTCAGCTCTTTGCACCATTGAAGTAATCCACCCCACAGAAGCAACAGGCCAAGTAAGCATATTGACGTATAGCAAAAATTCTACAATTACACCCACACTTTCAATTTCTCCATCTATGTATTGCATTCCACCGTAATAAATCACAAATAAATTGCTAAAGCCGATTAGCAAAATCATTAGTGGAAAGAAAAACGCTTCTACGCGGGCAAGGTTAACGTTTTTATCTTTACTTTCATTTGAAAGTTTTTCAAATTCTGAGTTGAAACGTCCTAAAATTCCATAGGATTTTATTACAGCTATGCCACTAAAACTTTCCTGTGTATAGGTGTTCAGGTGAGAAAGAAACTTTTGTATTTCTGCACTTCTTTTATTGATGGCAACACTTAATTTGTAAATAGCAAAGGAAAGTATAGGGAAGGGAATTAAGGTGTAAAGCGTAAGTGTTGGCGCTGCTTTTATCATAAAGTAGATAACTACCACAAATAAAGTGAGTGTTTGCACACCATACATAAGCGCCGGTCCCACATACATTCTTACCTTTGAGACATCTTCAGAAATTCTATTCATCAGATCTCCCGTTCTATTTTTCTTATAAAAGTTTAACGATAGGTTTTGATACTGTGTATACACTTCATTTTTAAGGTCATATTCAATGTATCTAGATACCACAATAAAGGTTTGCCTCATCAAAAAAGTAAAAATTGCTGAAGCTAAAGCTGCTCCTATAATAAGACCAATATTAAGCAATAATTTGTCCTTAACAACCTCTATGCTTGTAATGTCCCCATTGACATAATCTTCTATAGCATTGGTAGATTTTCTAATGAGTTGTGGGGTGAAAACAGCAAAAACACGAGCTCCAATGGTGATAATAAATCCAAGCATAAGCCGGCCTCTGTACTTGTATAAGTATTTATTTAAGCTTTGAAGCGCCTTCATTGAGGGTTTAATTTGAAGTGCAAATGTAAACAAAAGACTTAATTGCTTCTTGATATAACAAAAGTTTAAACTTATTCAACAACTGCTGGAGACTTCATTTTGAAAAATCAACTACTTGGCCTCAATAGTCAATTTATTTTAAAAATAGTAAGTTACACTTAAAGATCTACCTAGGTGGTTCTGGCTAGAAAATTTTAATTTTTCCTGAATTCAAGAAAAAATTAAAATTAAGCACCATCTCTTTTATTTAATACTATTTTTGCGCTTTAAATTCTAAAAACGCAAATGTTAACAAGACGACATATTCGTGCCAAAGTCATGCAGTCTTTGTACGCTTTTCATCAAGGCAAAAAAGAGTCTATTCAAGTCGAAGAGAAATTTCTAAAAAAAAGCACAGAAGACATGTACCATCTTTTTCTGCTGAATTTGGAACTACTTATTAGTTTAAGACAACAAGCAGAAGAATACTTCACTATTGTAAAGAAAAAATTTTTAGCAACAGAAGAAGAGAAGAATCCAAATACCAAATTCATCAACAACAGAATTTTGAAAAGGATGGCTAGTAGTGAAACCTTAAGCCAGCTTATCGAAAAAAAGAAACTGAATCATTGGGCTAAAGATGATGAATACCCTAAATTGATTTGGAATAAAATTCTTGAATCCAATTTATATACAGATTATATTTTTTCTGAAACGTCAAGTTTTAAAGAGGACAAAGATTTTATAGCCTCTGTGTTCAAAGACATTATAGCACCAAACCAAGATTTATATGATTATTACGAAGATCATAACTTGACTTGGATTGATGATTTTCCTATTGTTAATACGACATTTCTAAAATACCTTCAGCAACAAAAAGAAAATGAAGATGTTTTAAAAATTCCTTCGCTTTATAAAAACGCAGAAGATGAAAATTTTGCCAGAGAATTATTTACGAAAACTTTGCTGTCTAATGATGTATTCTCTGAAATTACAAAAAATAAAACACCTAACTGGGATCAGGATAGAATTGCAGAAATAGACAGTATCCTTATAAAAATGGCACTATGTGAGTTTTTAAAATTTCCATCAATACCTGTAAGAGTTACTATAAATGAATACTTAGAGCTTGCCAAAGAATACAGCACACCCAAAAGCAGTACATTTATAAATGGAATATTGGACACGGTTTCTAAGGAGTTCCAATCTGAAGGTAAAATTAATAAAGTAGGTAGAGGCTTGATGTAATTGATTTAATTGTTTTATTTTTGAATAAAATTTAAAAATCAAAAAATGAAAAAGTTATTATTAGCTGGAGTTGCCTTAGCAACCATGTCATTTACTGCATGTAATAGCAACGCCTCAGGCAAAGTGGATGAGTCTAAAAAAGAAATTGCGGAACAGAGAGACGCCCAACCTCAAGCCTATCCTGTAATGGATTTTGAAGCAAGTGAGCACGACTTTGGTACTGTAAATGAAGGTGACATAGTAGAACATACTTTTATTTTTACAAACACTGGAGAGGCACCTTTAATCATATCTGATGCAAGTGCATCTTGTGGTTGTACAGTACCTACTTACACCAAAGAACCTATAGCCCCAGGGGATAAAGGTGAAATGGTGGTAAAGTTCAATACAAGAGGAAAGCCAAATCAACAAATGAAAGCTGTTAGAATAGTAGCAAATACACAATCTGGTAGAGAAACTATCAGAATAAAAGCTTTTGTAAACCCACAAAACAGCAACGCTGGTTCGCCAGTTAGATAATATATATGGAACAAATAGGAAGTTTATTACCTCTTGTCTTAATATTTGTTGTGCTTTATTTTTTTATGATAAGGCCGCAAATGAAAAGACAAAAGAAAGAAAAAAACTTTATTGAAGCGATTAAGCGTGGTGACAAAGTGGTTACTAAGAGTGGTCTTCATGGAAAAGTCGTAGATATGAGTGAAAAATTAGATGCAGTTATACTAGAGACTGGAGCTGGTAAAATGACATTTGATAAATCTGCTTTATCTTACGAGCTAACCGAAAAAGTCAACGCTCCTGCGAAAGAAAAAAAATAATGCCTAATTTAACTTCATATGAAAAAGCTATCATCATCGATAGCTTTTTTTGTTTATTTTTGAAGTTAATGGATTAAAAATTTAGCTATGTCTTTAACACCCTCCAATATGTTAAGTCTTGGAACTAAAGCTCCAGAGTTTAAACTCCCAGACACAATTACTCAAAATTATTATACATTAAAGGATTTAAAAGGGGAAAAAGGGACTGTGGTCATGTTTATTTGTAATCATTGCCCATATGTTAAACATGTGAACGATGAGATTGTTAGGTTGGCTAATGATTACAGAGTGCTTGGTTTTGGTTTTGTAGCTATTTCAAGTAACGATGCAAAAGCATACCCCCAAGATAATCCAAACCAAATGTTTAAAATTGCCAGGCAGTTAAACTATCCATTTCCATATTTATATGATGAAAGTCAAGAAATTGCAAGGGCTTATGAAGCTGCTTGTACTCCAGATTTTTATGTTTTTGACGAATCCTTATCTCTTGTATATAGAGGCCAACTAGATGACTCAAGGCCTAAAAATGGCATACCAACATCAGGCAGGAGTGTAAGAGAAGCATTAGATGCATTACTAAATAATAGAACTGTTCCAGCAGTTCAAAAGCCCAGTATGGGTTGTAATATAAAATGGAGAACCTATTAATATGTAATAAGATAGGCCAATTCCAAAATAAAATTAATTAATAAAGAATTAAGCTTTTAATTCAAGACAAAACTTAATTTTGTACAAAATAAAAAATTATGGCTTTAGAAATAACAGATAAAGATTTTCAAGAAAAAGTTTTAAATAGTGATAAACCCGTATTAGTAGACTTCTGGGCAGCTTGGTGTGGACCATGCAGAATGGTAGGTCCTATCATAGACGAACTCAGTACTGAGTACGAAGGTAAAGCAGTTGTAGCAAAAATGGATGTTGATCAAAACCAAGAGTTTGCAGCAAAATTTGGTGTTAGAAACATACCTACAGTTCTTTTGTTTAAAAACGGTGAACTTGTTAACCGTCAAGTTGGTGTTGCTCAAAAAGAAACTTACAAAGAAGCTATAGATAGCGTATTGTAATCTTTAATAATAAATGTAATGCA
The DNA here is from genome assembly GCA_003565575.1 of Psychroflexus sp. Lineage (GTDB taxonomy): Bacteria > Bacteroidota > Bacteroidia > Flavobacteriales > Flavobacteriaceae > Psychroflexus. The sequence continues at coordinate 12,502 of PXBV01000153.1, forward strand.
AAAGGCTTGGTTATTAATTTTCCAAGCCTTTTTTATTCAGATTCATTATGGATATTAAAAGAGAGCTAAGAGATTCTAAACTAAACAACCTACCCCTGCTTGCATCCCAAGTCGTGGAAGGCTTTATCTCTGGTATTCATAAAAGCCCGTTTCACGGTTATTCAGCTGAGTTTGCAGAACATAAACTTTATAATTCTGGAGAAAGCACTAGGCATATCGATTGGAAATTATACGCTAAAACCGATAAGCTTTACACCAAAAAGTTTGAAGAAGAGACCAATTTAAGGTGTCATTTTATACTAGACCAATCATCGTCTATGTGCTATCCTGAAGTTAAAACTCCTTCTGTAGACCATCTAGATAAGTTGAGTTTTTCTGCCTTATCTATCGCTGCTATTATGCAACTACTTAATAAGCAGAGAGACGCTGTAGGCTTGAGTATTTATGATGAAAAGCTCCGGTTTCAAAGTCAGGAAAAGGGGAGTGGATTGCACTACAATAGAATATACAATGCATTAGAAAATTGTATAAATACTCCAAAGGAAAGTTCAAAAACAAATACGTATCAATTTTTACATGAAATAGCAGAACGTCTTAACAGAAGAACCCTTATTTTTTTGTTTACAGACTTACTTCAAGCAGATTTGCCTAGAGCAGATCTTTTTGAGGCTTTAAGACATTTAAAATATAACAAGCATCAAGTTGTTTTGTTTCATACCTTAGACCATAAAACAGAGGTGCATTTTGACTTTGAAGACGTCCCTAAACGGTTTTTTGACTTGGAATCTGGAGCCAAAATCGATTTACATGCCCATCAAATTAAAGCGGAGTACACTAAAACCATGCAGAATTTTATTTCTGAAATCAAATTAACCTGCGCCAAGTATAAGATTAACTATGTTGAAGTAGATATTGAAAATAAATTTGAAAAGATTTTATCTACATACTTAGTTGAAAAACAGAAGCTAAAGAATTAAGCACTTTTTTTATTCAATTATTTTGTTCAACATGTTTGTGTAATTAAAAATTGGGTTTATATTTGCACTCGCAATTAAGCAACGGTCTGGTAGTTCAGTTGGTTAGAATACCTGCCTGTCACGCAGGGGGTCGCGAGTTCGAGTCTCGTCCAGACCGCTTTTTTTTAAAGAAGTTGTGTTGTGAATGCGTTAAAGCATTCCGTTGGTTTAGAAATTTAAACCGCAGAAGTCTTTCCAGCTAGGAAGGGCTTTTTTTGTTTTTACCAAAATTCTTTTATGAACGAAGATTGAAAAAAGTAAATTCTACTTTTTTTGATAAGTACATTTTATTTGATTGCTTTCCTGAACAATTTGACTCCAGAAACAACTAGATGAACAAAGCTTAAGGCGATTTTAAAAACGCATTGCAACTCTATTTTTAGAACTAACCTAAGAACTATAAATGCAATTGAATTTATGTTTGCCTTGTTAAGTTTTTTCTTAATTTTAGCCCTTATTTAAAGTAGTGTGTTGTATGAAAAAATCTTGGATCATCTATTTAATCTTGTCAGTTACCATCTTTTGGTCTTGCAATCAGAAGGGAAAGAAAGAGACTTCAGAAGACATTAAAAAGTCAACTTCAATTGAAAATCTTGTAGAAGAACTTCCAGAGGGCATACAAGTGCCAGAGAAGATGGTTTGGATTCCAGGAGGTTTTTTTAAACAAGGTGCCACTCCAAAGGATGAATATGCCATGAACCATGAAAAACCGCAACACGATGTAGCTGTTGATGGCTTTCTTATGGATATAACAGAAGTAACCAATGATGATTTTTCAAAATTTGTAGAAGAAACAGGATACGTTACAGTGGCAGAAAGAGAGATTGATTGGGAAAATATGAAGAAACAACTCCCTCCAGGTACACCCAAACCACACGATTCTATTCTCCAGCCTGGCTCTCTTACCTTCAAAAAAACCAAAAACTCAGTTCCTAATCTTTATGATTATTCACAGTGGTGGAACTGGACTATTGGAGCCAATTGGAAGCACCCACAAGGACCAGAAAGTGATATTAAAGACAAAGGAAATTACCCTGTTGTGCATGTAGCTTATGAAGATGCCCTAGCTTACTGTGAATGGGCTGGACGACGATTACCCACTGAAGCTGAATGGGAATACGCTGCAAAGGGAGGATTAACAGACGCTATTTTTAGTTGGGGCAATGACGCTTCTATATTATCTGAAATGGCTAACACCTGGGAAGGTGAGTTTCCTAACCAAAATACGCTAGACGATGGTTTTGAAAACAAAGCACCTGTAAAATCTTATCCCCCTAATGCCTACGGACTTTATGATATGGCTGGAAATGTATGGGAATTCACACAAGATTGGTTCAATACAAAGCATTACAATGAAATGGCTAAAAATGGATTCACTAAAAATCCTAAAGGGGCTGATGCTCCGTTTAACCCCAACAACCCGAATGCTTCAGAAAAAATAATAAAAGGAGGCTCATTTTTATGCAGCGCCTCTTACTGCGCAAGCTACAGGCCGTCGGCAAGGATGGGAAATGACATCGAATCCTCTCAAGAACATTTAGGCTTTAGAACAGTTTTAGACTTAACTATGATTTCAGAGCAAAAATAGACCAGAACACATCAACTCAATAAAGAGATTTTTATTGAGTTGATTCACAGCCATTTTTAAAACTTTCAAATGATTGATAACTTAAACAAGCTAATACATGTACTACATTCTTTTTTATAAAACTGTTAAAGATTACATTGAAAAAAGAGCCACTTTTAGAGAAGAGCACCTTCGCTTGCTCAATCAAGCAAAGAAAGAAGGAACACTTGTTATGGGTGGTGCTTTAGCAGAGCCAGCAGATGGTGCGGTTTTAATTTTTAAAGTCGAAGATCCTAAAATTGTTGAAGACTTTGCCCAAAAAGACCCTTATGTCACCAACGGTCTTATTACCAATTGGGAAGTAAGACCTTGGACTGTGGTTATTGGTGGTTAA
>PXBV01000174.1 GCA_003565575.1 Psychroflexus sp.
TAAAGTATGCCTATAGCCCCTTCAGAATTAATACTAAATCCAGACGGCAGTATTTATCATCTAAATCTTAAGCCTGAGGATATTGCTGATATCATTATTACAGTAGGAGATCAAGACCGCGTATCTAGAGTCACATCCTACTTTGATGAAATCACTTTTGAGACTCAAAAAAGAGAGTTCAAAACTCAAACTGGTTTTTATAAGGGTAAAAAAATGACAGTCATTTCTACAGGAATAGGCATAGATAACATTGATATAGTCATAAACGAGTTGGACGCTCTAGTAAATATCGACCTTGACTCTAGAGAAGTAAAATCAACTCTAAAGAGGTTAAACATCATACGGATAGGTACTTCTGGAGGAATTCAACCACATGTAGAATTAGATAAATTTGTGATGAGTGAAGCAGGCGTTGGCTTTGACGGCCTCATACACTATTACAAGAATGATATTACAAACAAAGAAGCCACACAAGCTTTATGTCATCATCTTTCTTTATCAGAGAAGAAACCACAGCCTTATATCGTTGATGGAGATTCAGATTTAATCAACCTGTTTAAAGCAGATGAGAATGTGATTCCAGGTTTTACCGGTACTAATTTAGGATTTTATGCACCACAGGGAAGAACTTTGCGTCTACAAACAGAAGACCCCACATTTATAGACCAATTGGTGAGTTTTAGTTACAAAAACAATACTATTACAAACTTGGAAATGGAAACTAGTGCAATTTATGGCTTATCCAAACTCTTGGGGCACGGAGCCTTATCTATGAATGCAATTATTGCCAACCGTTCTACAGGAAATTTCAGTAAAGATTCAAAAGCTGCAGTTGATAAATTAATACAATTCACCTTAGATAAACTCACTCTACTTAAGTAATTACATCTATGATAACGAAACTTAAAATAGGAGGTGTTCCAGAGCACTTCAATCTACCTTGGCATTTGTGCATTGAAGAAGGTGATTTTGCTAACAATCAACTAGAAGTAGAATGGATTGATTATCATGGTGGTACAGGAGAAATGAGTGAAGCCTTGAAAACCGGACAGGTAGATATTGCCGTGATGTTGACAGAAGGGTCTATAAAAGAAATATGTGATGGCAGCGCCTTCAAAATTATCCAAACCTTTGTAGAAAGTCCTTTGATGTGGGGAATACATGTGCATGCTGATTCCGATTTTCATAATATAGACGATCTGAAACATAAAACGGCAGCTATAAGTAGGTATGGTTCTGGGTCGCATTTAATGACTTACGTACACTGGGACAATCAAAATTGGAATACTGAAGAGCTAGACTTCAAAACAACTCAAAACTTGAGCGGTGCACAAAAGTCTTTGGCTGAAGGGACTTCAGATTACTTTTTATGGGAACATTTTACAACAAAACCTTTGGTAGATAAGGGGATCTTTAGAAGGCTTGGAGACCAACCTACTCCTTGGCCTTGTTTTGTTATAGTTTCTACGGAAGCTTTTTTGAAAAAGCATTCAAGTTTACTTCCATCTATATTAACCCCCCTAAACAACAAAAGCAGTCACTTGAAATCCACGCAAGCCATAGAACAAAACATTGCAAACAGATATAAGCTTAAAATTGAAGATGTAAAAGATTGGCTAAAAATCACAGAATGGAGTCAACAACAAATTCCTAAAAGTGACGTTAATTCTACACAACAAAAATTAATAGATTTAAAACTTGTAAAACAAGAAAAAAAATACACTGATTTTATTTTTGATTTTAACGCAACCTTTTGATTCTTTCACGTCTATTAATAGACAAACAGTTTATTTATGTTGATTATTTTTATCCTTATATGTCTTATTTCTCTAAACTTTGTTTTATTGAAGTTTAGTTGCGATTGTGGTGATACTCCATCAAAAAACTCAGAATTAAAAGCGAATGCTCCAAAAATATACCAGAAAGAACGCATTAATAATAACCTTGAATTAATTGATGACAAGTCAAGTTCTAAACTTGCCAGTTGATGCCTTCTTTATGTTTTGTTTTTAAAATTTCATTGGTTTTACTAAAATGTCTATTCCCAAACCAATAACCTCTATTTGCACTTAAAGGAGACGGGTGACCAGAGGTTAAAATATGATGTTTTGTAGTATCAATTAGTTTTACTTTTTTTTTGGCAAAACCACCCCAAAGTAGAAATACAAGATCTGTTTTTTTATCAGAAAGCTCTTTGATAACTTGGTCTGTAAACGTTTCCCAACCTTTATTTTGATGACTTCCAGCGCTATGAGCTCTAACGCTTAATGTAGCATTTAGCAACAAAACGCCCTGCCGAGCCCAAGCTTCTAGATTGCCGTGACTAGGTGGAGAGATTGTCAAATCCTCATTTAGTTCTTTATAAATATTTATTAAGGATGGTGGCAAAGGAATACCTCTAGGCACAGAAAAGGAAAGTCCATGTGCTTGTCCTGGACCATGATATGGGTCTTGACCTAATATGACAACTTTGGTTTTATCAAAAGGACTAAGCTCAAAAGCATTAAAAATGTCTGTTCCCTTAGGATAGCAGGTATACGTTTTATATTCTTGTTTAACAAAACTGATCAGCGATTCAAAGTAAGGCTTTTCAAACTCATCTTTTAAGATTTTTTTCCAACTTGCTTCAATCTTAACCTCCATTATTTATGCGTATTTTTGTACAACTACGAATGTAGAATTTTAGTATGATAAAAATAAGTGAAAAAGCCTTAATTGATTTAGAATTTCCAAACATCTGCTCGCAATTAAGCAAACATTGCATCACAGACAAAGGAATGGAGAAGGCATTAAACCTAAAGCCTTATTCTAATTATAAATCCATATATTTTCATCTCCACCAAACTGAAGAATATAAATCTTCAGCCTTACAGGAAAAGCCAATTCCAAATCACGGTTTTGAAACTATAGATGAAGCTATTAAAATTCTCAATATTGAAGGGTCTGTCATGGAATTAAGTAGCTTTAGAAAGATTTTAAATATTTCTGAAACTACTAATATTCATATTCAATTTTTTAAAAAATATAAAGAGCTATACCCAAACCTTTTCAGGTCAACGCAACCCATTGAGTATACTACTGCAATTGTTGATGAAATAAGACGTATTATTGACAAGTTTGGTGACATTAGAAACGATGCCACTCCCGAATTATTTAGAATCCGAAAAACCATTAACATTGCCAAGGGTAAGATTAACTCTAGTTTTTCAAAAGCACTCTCTAAGTACAGCGGCTATGGATATTTAGATGACATACGAGAGAGTGTGGTGGATAGCGTGAGAGTTCTGGCGGTTACTGCAATGCATAAACGCAAAGTAAAAGGCACTATGTTAGGCAACTCCAAATCTGGGAACATTGTGTACATTCAGCCAGAAGAAACTCAACAGTCTGAACGAGAGCTCGACGAGGCAGAATATGAAGAAAAAGAAGAAATCAATAAAATTTTAAAAGCGCTCACCAACTATTTGAGACCTTTTACTGAATTACTACAAGAATATCAAGATTATTTAAGTGAGATAGATTTAATTTCTGCAAAGGTAAAGTATGCTGAGCTTTACGATGGATTACTTCCTAAAATAACCACAGAAAAGGAGATTTACCTTAAAGATGCTTTTCATCCCTTGTTA
>PXBV01000298.1 GCA_003565575.1 Psychroflexus sp.
AAAAAATAATTTCTGGAATCATCACAAGAGACGGTAAACCCCTCCAAAAAGCGACTATTAAAGTAAACAATTCTTTAGATGAAATACAATCAAATTCTGATGGTTCCTTCAGCATCAAAGCTGATAGGGAAGATAAATTAGTCTTTAGCCATTTTTCTGCACCAAACAAAGAAGTCACTATAGTTGATGATGGGTTTTTGCAGGTAGAAATGTCCAAACGCTATATTGACCTTGACACTGTGAATATTTCTAAAAGAAAACAGATGGATGAATTATTGTTCCCAGAGTTAGATACACCCTTTGGTAAGATAAAAAAGAGAACTTCTGGGTACGCTAATTACACGAAAACAATCGATCAACTCAACCAAAGCGCAGTTACCCTTGGCGAACTCATCCAAGGTAGATTTCCTAGTCTACAGGTAATAAAAGGTATGGGGGGTAGTCCAGATTCATTCATTTTAAGAGGCGGTTTTCCTACTGTAGAACAAGAACTTAACGGGAATGCATTAGGCCAAAGAAGTGGTGCCTTAGTTGTTGTAGACGGAGTTCCTGACCAATTAAATGGTATTTTTTTAGATGTTAATAATATAGAGTCAGTTTCAATAATTTCTGGTTATGGAGGAGCTTCTAGATATGGTACTTTAGGTAAAGGTGGAGTAATTATAGTCAATACAAAAGTTGGAAGTTATGTTGATAGATCAAGTCAAAGAAAGCAAATGGAGGATTTGATCTTTAATAAAACGTATACTCAAGACAGTTCGAGAGCATTAAAATTGGATGAATTACAAGGCTTAGATTTCAATTCATCACCAGAGGATAAGTTAGCCATCGGAAAATATAATAAAAAGGACAACAGAAAAAATGTTCCATTTTACATTGAAAATTTTAAGCATTTTTATGACAAAGGAGAAAAAGAGTTAGCGATTGATACTCTTGATACTCTTGAGAATTTATTGGAAACTAATGTAAAGGCTTTAAAATCCTTGGCTTTTACTTATGAAGAATATGATCTTTTTGACAAAGCATTGCGAGTACGTAAAAAAATAGGATCGCTTCAGCCTTATTCCATACAGAGTTATCTAGACCTTGCACAAAGTTTTACAGATTCAAAAAAATATAATAAGGCTTCAGAAATTTACCTCAGTATCATCGAAAATAAAATACCAGGGGTAACTCTAGATGAATCTTCTATTGAATTAGCTGAAATTAAATTAAAACATTTATTGACAAGGCATAAAATGAATTTAGACCTGAAGCATATTGATGAAAGATATTACAGGGTAGCTCAAACTTTTGATGTGTTTGTGGTGATAGATTGGAATGATATTAATTCGTCATTCGACATTCAATACATTAATTCAGAAAATAAATATTTTAGTTCTACACATAATGTAATATCAGATTTTGATCGATTGAATTTTGAAAATGAAACAGGATATCATACTGAATTTTTTATATTAAGAAATCAAACTGATGTTGATGATATGAAGATATCTTTAAAAGGATATGAAGAAAATTCGTCGATTGACAATCCAAGTTATGTAAGATTTACGATTTACAGAAATTACGGTTCCAAAGATGAAAGTAGAGAGTATAAAGTTGTCAACCTGAATCAGTTAAACAACCAAACTATAGATATTGCTTCTTTTGTAGGAAATCAACTATAAAATGAATGTCATTTTATAATTAAGCTTTTCGATTTGAAAAAGATTTGAGAATAGCTAAATTGAATAAATATATTATGAAGTATTATGCTACAGAGATAGAAATTAGTCTTTTCTGGATTCACTTTAACTTGAATTACTAAGTCGAAACATACTTCACCAGAAAGAAAAAAAGGCCTCCCTCTAGCTCCCTCTCAAGGAGGGAGAACTTTTACTATTTTATTTCTGCTTTTTTAACTCCCTTCCCTTGGAGAAGGGCTAGGGATGGGCATCCTTTCTCCTCCCTTTTGGGGAGGTCAGGTGGGGCTTTTCTTTTTTTACGCTATCGCTTTATAATAATTGATTTCTTTAGCAATCCCATCCCAAAGAATAAGTCGTTTTTCTAGAGCTTCTCGAGAACAAACTTCCACTTCTTTCCATTTTTTCTCGTCTTCCCCGCATAAAGCAGAAATCAACTCCAAAGCCATAGGACCGTGCTCATCTTCGTCTAGTTCAATATGGCGGTCAAAGTAGTACTTGAACAAACTCAAATCTTCCTTTGGGAAATTCTGCTGAATTTCACCAATAATAGACGTAAACATATCGGGGATAAGTTCTTCTCTTCCAAACGTAAAACAGGCGGCAATCTCATGGGCTTTTCCATTTTTGATCGTATTGAAAGTGAAAACTAGGAACTCCTTTACGCTTTCTGGCAAATCACTGCTAGCAATGACCAAAAAAATGTCAGTCCCATGCTGAATTTGATCTACAAAATCTTGCACCGGCTGTGTGGAAGCTCCTGCCTTTTGCATCGCTTCCAGATACATTTCAAAATGACTTTGGCGTTCGCCATTTACATTAAGGTCGGTTTCCTCTGCTAGAACAATCTCGTTGATGAGGTAACGGTGTTTTGGATTCCCTACAGGGACCCAGGGCGAACTTGTGCAAGTCAGTTGTGTTTGGAGTGACTTTAATAGCGACATAAAATCCCAAACCGCAAACACATGGTGTTTCATGAAGATTTGTAAATCTTGAGGAGATTCTACACCTTTATAAAGGTGGTGGTTTATGAGTTGTGACCTTAAGTCTTTTAAATTTGCTTTAAGTTCCGTTACCTGCATCATCACTTTTTTCTACAAAAATAAAGAGTCAGATGTGATTTTACTCAACCTGACTCTTTATTTTAAAGTTTTATTTTGAATTTGTAATTGGAAAATCCAATCATCTCAGAAGACACTTAAATGACCTTTTATTTTCATTACTTATATTCAAATTGCCTTGTTTACGTTCGAGCACTTCACTATTTCAGTATAAACTCCATCTAGAACCTTTTGTTTTTATCACTTGTTTCAGGTTAGAGCACCCCATCCTTGTTTCAAGTTCGAGCGAAGTCGAGAACCTCTTATTTTTTATCCTTAAATTTATAATTTGACTGATTTCTACATTCAGATAATTCCTTTAACGTATTCCAGTTTTTATTTATTAAAGCTTCTTTTTTAAGTCTGCTCTACTTTTTTAGTTTTCGCTCAAATTCAAAAGCTTGCTTCACATCATTAAAAGTTTCGTAAAAAACTAACTCCAATGGTTTTCGGTTATAAGTGTAAGCTTCTTTATTTTCTTCACTATAGCAATGTTCCAGCCACCTTCTATTTATATTGTTAGTCATTCTTGTATAGTAGGTATTATCAGAACACTTGATGATATAAACAAAGAAAGTTTTCATGATTTGAGTATTAATTCAATTTTTGTTTGTTCTCGACTCCGCTCGAACTTAAACAAAATAGATTTAGATTGAACATAGACAAAATTGACTTCGCTCGAACCTAAACAAAATCAACTTCGCTAGTTCTTAAACAAAAACGACTCGATGCTAAAAAACATAAATTTATATGAAGTGAAATTCAAAAATTCCTTAGGTAGATTAAATTTTATTTGGAATGTGTTAGTCTGCTATTTAAACGCAGAAATCCCTGTAATATC
>PXBV01000156.1 GCA_003565575.1 Psychroflexus sp.
CTTCTAATCTTTGTTCCGATTCACTTTTAACCGAATAAATTTGAGTGGTAGTAAAAGTACATCTACCCCCTTTGGCGGGAAGTAAATCACACTCTAACCATGCGTTAATAAACGTACTTTTTCCAGCCTTTTCTAGGCCCACTACGGCAATGCGAAATTCCCTTTTTTTAAGTCTTTCTAATTGACGATTTGCAGGTTTTGCTTCTTGAATAAGGATTTCCGTCAATTTGAAGGGAACTTCTGCTTGAGGAAGTTGAGCTAAATCGACGGCAAAATGTTGAATGTTTAAAACATCACTGAGGAGTGTTTCATAGTATGATGAAGCTGATTTCCAATCCATTTCACTCACTCCTTAAATACGGTTAAATAATTTGAGAACAGAAGCATCTCTCAAACGTCCTAACTGGAGAATTTTACCTTCTGTATTCTGAGGAAGATCCCTTTTAATGACATATTTAGTCTTTGCATTGATAATATCTTGACCATTGGGTATGTCAATCCTAATATAAAATTTAAGTTGACTATCTGGTAAAACGTCTTGATGGATTGTATGTACACTTTGCTTGTCAGCGTCTTCTGCTTCAATACATAAAAATTCAGTAGCAGATTCAATAACCTGAATCATTTCATCTCTATTTATTTCATCTCTATTTACCTGCTGTCTTAATGTTAAGCCATAAACTGCTGATGCTGGAACAGCTAGACATATTGCGGTACGAATTGGTTGGTTAGAAGGTACATCAGGAATCGTGTTGGATGTACGATTATTCAAATATTTCTGAGTAAAATATGAACCAATTAAAATAACAGCAGCAATTACAATAAATTCCATTTTGTCTTCCTGATCGTGATTTAAAACATTTTTTAATGGTCTATTAATCTTTTTGTTTACAAAATTTCCAACTTCCTTTAAAGCCTTATGTTGTTTTACAGGTCTTTGTGTGTTAAAGGAAACCGTATGTATAATGTCATCAGATAAATTCAAATCATCATCTAAAGAAGCATTGTTTTTTATGCCATACTTTTGGCAAAGTTCTTCTGCTTGACGATTATCCAAAATCCTATAAATTACAGTTCTCAAAGTTCCTTTTTTATGAATTTTAATATGAGGATAAACTTTTTCAAAAATTTGATTAACACTTGTTTCAAAGGATTCAATTGTCACTTAAATTAGCCTCCTCTTGAAAACTATCCAAGTTAGAAAACTCTTGTTCTAATCTTTTCGCTTTTTGTTGCATAGGTTGCCACACATTCTGCTTGTGTTCGTAATCAATGGTAATCTCTTGTCTAGCCTTCTCTAGTCTATCTTGATAAAGGTCAAGAATATCACTTTGAGTTTTATCTACATTTTTCTTTAAATCATCAATTTGTGCTATTAGCCATTCTATGATTTGTTTTAATATCTGAGGTTCAATTTCTTTTAATTGCTCTTTCCAATCTGCCAAAATTTTCCCTATGCTTGGAATTTTTGCATTATCACTAGAAAGTTTTTCCTTTTTAGGAACTATCCATAACCAATGTTTCCAAGTTCTAAATTTTTTAGTATATTCTTCTTTGCTAATTTCAAAGTCTGAATCAAACTCAACAAAATTGAAATTGAGATCTCTTTTCACTTTGTTTAATTCTGATTCTGGAAATCTAATTACATAATCGGGTGCACGCTCATTAGAACCTTTTTCTAAATAAGCAAGATGACAAATGAATAATTCATTTACTGCTTCATATATTCTGTTAATCTCTTGTTTCACAATTTTTTCTAAAACCGGGCTTATAATTTGGGTGAGGTTATAAGATAACTGATTCAATTCTCTATTTTTTTCCTTAAGATTCTCTTTTTCTTGTAGTGTTTTGGCTACTACATTTTGTCCATTTTTTGCGACATCAAAACTGTAGCCCAGTATAAATAGTCTTCTTAAATTTCCTTCGAGTAATCTAACTTTCAATGGGTCAGCTTTTTTAAAATTAGGATAATCTAGCGTAACAATACGTTTTTCTAAAGATTCTGCAACTGCTTCTAAAATCTGATCAACTCCTCTGCCTAAAGCATCTTTCCAATCATAAAGAGGAACTAACTTCTCTTCTATTTCATTATAAGGCTCAGTAAATTGGAGGTCGGTAATGGCTTCTGTTAATATATTAATTGGGTCTTCCTTATTCTGTCTGCTTATATACTCTCCGAACTGTTGGTTAATTTTTTCAAAGGGTTTTCTGAGATTAGCATCACTAACTTTGAGAAAATCCTCAAGAGATGATTTTATTTCTAAAATTTTATTTATTTCCTGCTGATAATTCTCTTCCGAACTATTAAGAATTGTGGTAGTCGTCTGTACTGCCCATTGTGCGATACTATTTCCAGCAGAAACATTAAATCTCTTTATCACCGGAGGAATAACTAACTTAGGGAAATGCTCCGTGATATGGTTATTTAAATATTCTTGAAATTCTTCGGCATAAGACTTCTTCCATAAATCTTCAGCGACCCTTAGTCTATCTTGACTAGACCAATTTTCAGCTTTGCGTGGCAAATCTTCTAAAATTGTTTCTTCAATTAACTGACCACATTTACGGTCAGCATCTCTACAGGCGATGGTGCTATCATTTTGATTGTCACTGCGGATTTGTAAAGCTAATAAAGCAGGTAATGTACTTAACTTGATAATGTCCAAATTATCAATGGCTTGAGTGTATTCTGGTAATTGTACTCTAAGTTCATGTTTAATGCTTGTAGTGGTTTTTTCGACAAAACGCTTTTCGCTTTCTATCCAATCTTTATCATCTCTAAAAACATCAATCCTATTGAGAATAAAGAGCATTCTATCTGGAGAAGCATCCAAACTTTTAACTTGTTCTACGACTTGTAGCAAGAGACTTCTAACCTTTTGAGGATCAGTTTCTTGACTGTTGTATGTAACGAAACATAACGCTTCTCGACACTGCCGAATTACTTCCATATTGCTTTCATCACCCACATAGGATAAACCCGGTAAATCTAGTAATTTAACCCTTACACCTCTGGGTAAATCTCGCTCATATTCTTTTAAGAGTCTGAAAGGATAATGAATAATAAACTTGGGATAGGCTAAGTTAGATTGATTTTTTTTGTTATCAATATAACTAATCATCACTCGTTCTAAACGTTGACAAATTTCCTCATCACTAATATTTCTCCATTCACCACATTCCCACGAGGCTTGATCTGTTTCTTGAATGATTAAGGCTTTTTCCTCACTATACTCGATGGTAACTGCCCCAGCGCTCATTTCACTAACGGCTGTCGGAACAATATCAGCACCACAGAGCAAATTAACTAACGTACTTTTACCACTGCTGGTTGTGCCAGTGGTCGCTAAGATTAATGTAGGATGACGCAGTTCATCAATTAATGACTCTAAAGCTGTCTTGAGATTGTTGGAAAGTTCGTCTATTTCAGCGTGATAGGATTCTGGTAATTCTGAAATAATTTCATTTTTAAAGTTATCCCAATAACCTCCGAGAATCATTGCCTTGTTTTCTACTGCCTGAAAAACTTCGTAAGTTTTTTTTGTCATCGCTTTTATTCTCTATCCGAACTCACTCAAAACTTTATTGTATGCAAAATTCTAAATAGGTACAA
>PXBV01000379.1 GCA_003565575.1 Psychroflexus sp.
AACGACAACTTCTTTGTTAGAGCTTATATGAATGAAGATGATGCGGGAGATTCTTACGATATGGTATTTACAGGTATAAATATTAATCGTGCTTGGAAAAGCGATTCAGATTGGTTTGGAGATTATATTGGGACTTATGCAGATATTGTTTTATCGGGTAATCCGCAGGGTTTAACAACCCAACAAAAACACGATGCATCTAGAGCGGCAGCAGATACGGGACGTTTAGTACCTGGAACACCAGAATTTCAAGAAGTTTTTGATCAAGTTATTCGTAATCCAGATTTAAGTGAAGGTTCACTCTTTCAAGACAATTCTAGATTTTATCATACTGATGCTAATTATAATTTTTCTCACATGTGGGATTGGGCTGAAGTTCAAGCCGGTGGTTCATTTAGATCATTTAACTTAAACTCTGGAGGAACGATTTACACAGATTTTGATGGACCTATCAACTATTCAGAATTTGGAGTGTATACCCAAATTCAAAAAAATATAGATATCTCTGAAGAATTAAAATTAAAACTTACGGGTTCTTTACGTTACGATAAATCTGAGCTTTTTGATGGTTTCTTTTCGCCGCGTCTTTCTGCCGGTTTTACCATTAATAAAGACCACAACATTAGAGCCTCTTTCCAAACTGGATTTAGAAACCCAACAACTCAATTTCTTTACATTGGTTTGGACGCAGGTCGGGCAGTACTCCTTGGTGGAGCACCAGATAATCCACAGCGATATACTAGAAATTACAGCGTAGCTGATGGTTCCCTTAGTGAATTTGGTGCCGCGGTGTTAGGATCACCTAATGTAACTATTAATGGTACAGGTGCATATGAAAATTCGTTTACAGAACGCTCTGTAAGCAGAGAGTTTTCAGAAACAAGAAACCCTAGCGATTTGAATGTTGCTAGTCCAGACTTAGCTACACCAGAACAAGTATCTTCTTTTGAAGTAGGGTATAGAGGCAAAATCAATAACTTTATTATAGATGCATCAGCCTTTTATAATTTTTATTCAGACTTTGCTGCAACAGAAAACGTAATTGCTCCTTTCTATGGAGATGTGGAGTTGACCGAGACTGTTCCTGGAACTAACACTCCTTTGGCAGTAGCAGCAATTGCCAACGGTGATTTTCAAGTCTTTCAAACTTATACCAATACCAATGAAGATATTCGTTCTTACGGTGCGGCTGTTGGGCTATCTACAAAGGTGTTTAATGGATTTGACTTAAGCGCTAACTACACCTACAACAGGTTAGACTTTGATGTGGCCAATAATCCAGATGTGAGGTTAGGTTTCAATACTCCAGAGCATAGAGTGAAAGCTTCTTTTGGAAAGACAGATTTGTTTGAGAATTTTGGATTCAATGTTTCTTGGAGATGGAGTGATAACTATTTCTGGGAGTCCAACTTTGGAGACGGAGAAATTCCTTCTTTCAATGTATTTGACGCCCAAGTGAATTATAGAGTACCTAAATACAAATCTACTTTCAAGCTTGGAGCAACCAACATTCTTCAAGATGAATACTTTACAGCATTTGGTACCGGTTTTATAGGTGCTCAATACTATTTATCATTGACCATCAACAATCTTTAATAACAAAATTATACACCGATGAAAACATATAAAATAATATCACTTTCTTTGTTAGTTTTTGGTTTAATTGCATGTGAAAATGAACCTCTTGAGGACTTAAGGAGTAGAGCGGCTCCGCCAGAACCTCCTGTTTTTGAAGAATTTACTCAAGGTGATGCAGATTTCTCAACTTACGTTGCTATAGGTAATTCGCTCACAGCTGGCTTCTCTGATGGAACTTTATATAAAATTGCTCAGGAAAATTCAACACCAGCTATTTTAGCTGAACGTTTTGCTACTTTAGCCAATGGTGGAGAATTCACTCAACCCCTAATGAATGATAATATTGGAGGCTTATTAGCGGGAGGAAATCCGCTTCCAGGTTTTGGACCTAGATTAGTGTTTGATGGTTCCGGTCCAGTTCCTTTGCCAAGCCTTGTTGGCTCCGCTTCACCTACAACCGATATTTTAGCAAATAATCCAACTGGTCCTTTTAACAATTTAGGAGTGCCAGGTGCTAAAAGCTTTCATTTGCTAGCCCCAAGTTATGGAGATTTCAACGGAGTAGTAGCAACTCCTCCAACAGCCAATCCGTTTTTTGTGAGAATGGCGAGTTCACCTAGTACAACCGTTATTGCAGACGCTATTGCTCAACAACCAAGTTTTATCAGTTTATGGATAGGCAATAATGATGTTTTAGGTTACGCTTTGTCTGGTGGCGATGGCTCAAATCCTATTACCCCTATGGATGGTCCTCCAGGTGTTGGTTTTGAACAAACTTACGGAGCTATCGTTCAGTCTTTAGTAGGTAATTTACCAAATCTTCAAGCGGTGGTTGGAAATATACCAAATGTAACTTCTATTCCTCATTTTACAACGGTTCCACATAATCCTCTGGATCCTTCAAATCCAGACTTTGCGGAGCAAATTCCTCTGCTCAATCAGGTGTTTGGAGGCATAAATCAAGTATTTACTGCCTTAGGAGAAACTGATAGAATAATAGAGTTTAGCACGCAAATGGCAAATCCTCTTGTAATTCATGATGAAAATTTAACTGATCTTTCTGCCCAAATAGCTGGAGCGCTTGAGCAAAGTCCAGAATTTGTAGCTTTAGTGCAGAGTTTTGGTTTGCCAGAATCTGCTGTTCCTCAAGTTGCTCAATTGTTAGGGGCAACTTACGGCCAAGCTCGACAAGCAACAGGAAACGATCTTTTTGTTCTACCAAGTAGCTCCATCATTGGTAACGTGAATGCAGATCGTGTAGCTGCACTTGTAGGTCAAGGGATACCTCAACAATTGGCAGGACAATTTTCTGCCGAAGGTATTACATTACCACTAGAAGATAAATGGGTATTGCTGCCAGAAGAACAGGAAGATATTGCGGTAGCTACATCACAATTTAACCAAGTTATTTCTTCGACTGCTGCAGCCAACGGTTTTGCCCTTTTGGATGCTAACTTTCTATTGGATCAAATAGCTTTGGGTAATGTAGAAAGCAATGATTTGATTCTTGCCTCTTCCTTAGTTACCGGGGGTGCATTCTCTTTAGATGGGGTTCATCCTACTTCAAGAGGTTACGCACTCATTGCTAATGAAATGATGAAAGCAATTGATGCCACTTATGGAACTAATTTTGAAGCCTCCGGAAATCTGGTAGACATTTCCACCTTCAATACCAATTATTCAGCAGGATTAACGAACTAATCATTACTAGTTTATAGAAATTTGCCTCAGCCTCTTGTTATTGAAGTTGAGGCTTTTTTATGATCTGTTATATTAAATAGCTTTAGAAGGAAAGTTGGCTTTGTTTTTATATTTTTGGAGTCAAATTCAATATCATCATATCTCATGAAAACTTTATTGCAAATTATATTAACTGGAATTATAGTTTTAGTACTTTCAAATATTCTTGGAGGAGTTTACGTCGTAGACTTTTTTACTGCTGTGGTTGTAGCGGCACTCTTAGCTTTGTTAAATATTTTTGTTAAACCAATACTTCTTATCTTAACTCTTCCTGTTACAGT
>PXBV01000233.1 GCA_003565575.1 Psychroflexus sp.
GAAGTTTCAGAGGACATCCATTAGTTGTTCTAATTGCATACCTCTAGAGCCTTTAATCAAAACTTGTTCGCCGAGCATTTTAGAATGGGTTTCTATATAAAGTTTGATATCCTTTGTGGTTTCAAAACGTTTTACATTGCTAAATTCTGCTGCGCCTTCAAAAAATTGCTTACCACAAACAAGAATGCATTCAAACTCTAAATCTTTGCAAAGGCTAAGTATGTTTTTGTGTTCTAATTTACTAGCTTTACCAACTTCAAACATGTCTCCTAAAATTACAGTTTGGGAGCCACTTCTCATACTTTTAAAACTCTGTAAAGCGACTTTCATACTGGTTGGATTTGCATTATAAGCATCTAAAATAATTTTTTTAGACTGCTTATGAATCACTTGAGACCTCATTTTTTCTGGTTCAAATTCTTCTATGGCTGCTTTTATCTTTTTAGTACCCACGCCAAAATACCTGCCAATACCAATGGCTGCAGAAATGTTTTTAAAATTATAACTCCCAATTAATTGGCTTTTGATGCTTTGTTTTGCATACTCTACAATAACGAAAGGTTTTGCTTCTTTGAAACAAACTTGGCAATCTGAGAGGTTGCTTTCTCCAATACTATAGTTGTTATGGTTTACAGCTTTTTGAGCTTGTATTTCGTCTTCACGGTTAAAAAAAATAAGCCCGTTATGGGTAATTAGATAACCATAAAGCTCGGATTTCCCTTTTATAACACCTTCTAAACCACCAAAACCTTCTAGGTGGGCTTTGCCAAAGTTAGTAATTAAACCATAGTTGGGCTCTGCTATAGCGCAAAGGGCTTCAATTTCTTTTTGATGATTAGCTCCCATTTCTATAATTCCAAAATCTAAATCTGGCGTGAATTTTAATAAGCTTAGTGGCACGCCAATATGATTATTGAGATTTCCTTGAGTAGCCATAACTTTAAATTCAGATTTTAGTACTTCATAAACCAATTTTTTAGTTGTCGTTTTCCCATTACTTCCGGTAATAGCTATTATAGGAATATTGATTTGTCTTCTATGGAATGTTGCTAAATCTTGAAGCGTTTTTAAAACATCATTTACTAAGAATTTGGATTCTCCTTGCTGGTTTTTATCATCTACAACGGCTAATAATGCACCGGCTTTTAAAGCATCATCTGCGTAGGAATTGCCATCAAAGTGCTCTCCTTTTAAAGCGAAATAAATACAGTTTTTCTGAAGAGATCTCGTGTCTGTACAAACTCCACTGCTCTCTAAAAACAAATTATATAGATCTGATATTTTCTTCATGGTAGATAGATATAAAAAAAGCTCTAATGCGAAATTAGAGCTTTTTACTAAAAATAATGTGATGTTAGTTTCTTGTTCTTCTCCCTTTTTTTGATTTAGCACCTACTTTGGACATGGCGTTTCTAAACCCTATATCATCTGTAGCCATATGCTGAGGGTAGTAACGTCTTTGGGCAGGGTCTAGCCAATATGCTCTATCTTTCCATGAGCCTCCTTTATAAA
This sequence comes from Psychroflexus sp., assembly GCA_003565575.1. Lineage (GTDB taxonomy): Bacteria > Bacteroidota > Bacteroidia > Flavobacteriales > Flavobacteriaceae > Psychroflexus. Next base: position 1,513 of record PXBV01000233.1, read on the forward strand.
CTCGTACATAATCATCTATAAGTGTGGTTCTGCTAGAGTTGACGTCATAATTCCTGTTAACTTCTCCATTTTCAATACTCAACTGATTGTTTGGAGAATTATACATAACCCGTTCTTCATCTTCAATTTGTCCTTGATTAAAGTATCTCGAAGAAGCTTTATCTCCATCTCTAAAGTTTATGTTGTTGCTTCTTTGAAATTGCGTTCTTAAGTAAGTTTCTTCTTCAGAAATTTCTACTTGAGCTATTTCACCAGGAAGATTTCTTGCTATTATTTTCCCGTTGCTTAACGTGTCGTAAACCACTTCATCAGGAGATAAAACCTTCACGTTTCCTTCTGGGGTGATGGCATTTCTAGTGTAAACATTACCTCTAAAGTAATTAAAATCATTAAATTCATTATCAACTTTAGGTCTGTAAACATCAGCTACCCATTCCGATACATTTCCGGCCATGTCGTAAAGCCCATAGTCGTTAGGATCATAAGATTTTACCTCTGCGGTTATATCTGCATTGTCATCACTCCAGCCTGCTATTCCACCATAATCACCTTTACCTTGCTTAAAGTTTGCTAGTTGGTCTCCAACATTTTTTTTCTTTCCAGATCTGGTGTATTGTCCATCCCAAGGGTATTTTTTCCTTCCCCTGTAAGAATTGTAATCTCTAATTGAGCTTTGCCCGAGTGCAGCGTATTCCCATTCTGCTTCAGTAGGGAGTCTATAGGCAGGTAGTAACTCTCCATCTTTTCTCTGGATGTAAATGTTTGTGCTGTCTGGATTATTTCTTAAAAGTCTATCACTTTGTCTCCCGCCTCTTGTTATAGAATCATTGCCACCATAAACTTGATTTGGTGCGTTTAAATAAGTTTCAGTATTAAATAAACTGTTGGCAGAAGTGTTTTTATAAGCATCTCTTTCTGTGAAGCCTTTGTCTGCTAACCTTTTTTCGTTTACTCTATCGGTTCTCCATTTGCTAAACTCCGTGGCTTGAATCCAGCTAACGCCTACTACAGGATAATTATGATAGGCAGCATGTCTCAAGTAGTTGCTTACCATATTTTCATTAAACCCTAAGGGGTTTCGCCACACCAAAGTATCTGGAAGAGCTCCAGTGTAAATATTTCTATACCTTTGTTCAGAAGGAGGAAACACTTGTTTTAACCAGTTTAAGTATTCTAGATACATTAAGTTAGTGACTTCGGTTTCATCTATGTAGAACGATTGAACATGCTGTTGTGTGGGAGTGTTATTCCACTCGCGCATCACATCATCTTGTACTCTGCCCATTGTAAATGTTCCACCTTCTACAAAAACCAATCCAGGCCCAGCTTCTTGGTCTTCATAATCAGTTTTATACGTAACTCCACCATCTCTGCCGCTCAAATCCCAGCCCGTTGCTCTTGAGTTATTCTTGTAGTCTTTTGAGTTGTTACAGCTTGTTAGTGCTACAGCAAAGAAAACTAGCGCAATTGTTTTGACGTAATTTCTCATAGTCATAACCTCTTTTTATCCTAAATTTGTTCGCAATATAAGGATTAACGAAGTATTAGCAAGTATATTTTTGCTACAGGAATTTTTTTTTACTTTAATTTGAATTTAGAATTTATATACTTTACAAATTAAGTTAGCGTTATACCAAAAAGAATTTAGTCGATTTTAGCATGAAATTCATTCCTTTTTTTAGTTTACTTATCTGGTGTTTTGTAGCTCTTGGACAAAATCAAAAGGTGGATATTATCTGGGAAAAGGAAGGTTTAGCATCAATAGATCTAGCAGACCTTAATCCTAGATATTTTGAATTTGATGAAGATCAATCCGCTTTAACCTATTCTCGTTTTTTTGAAAGCAACAGTGAAAGTCTTTCGTTGGAGAATGTCCAGACAGAAAGAGTTCCTCAAAATCATTTAAAAGACTTGGGTGAATTGCCTCAAGATTTAGAATATGAATTTGAACAAGTTTTTAGTCAGGGAAAAAGGAAATTAATGCTTAAAATGAATCCTTTTTTTTATAAAGATAATGTGGCTTACAGAGTCACTTCTTTTCAAATAGCACCTTCTACAAGTACATTCTCGTCCTCATCACAA
>PXBV01000107.1 GCA_003565575.1 Psychroflexus sp.
GATAAAATGGCAATGGTCCAAACTTTATCAGAATCTGAAGCGTTCTGGAAATAATGGCTTAAGGCTTCAACCTTTCTGTTGGTCTTGTTGGTGCTGTCTATTGTTTTTACGAGTTGAGCAAAATTCTTCATAAATCATCTTCTGTTGAGGAAAATGTATTTAAATGGAGTTGCAGTAGTCTTTGAATGTAGGGGTCATTTTCGTTAGCAATTCTTTCTGCCGTATCACTTCCAAATAGCTGTCTGGCCATGGTGGCTTTGAGATACTTCCTTAAGGTATAGCTGTTACTGCCAAAATCGTAAGTCATTTGGTAATCAGACAAGTATTTTGTGAAACGATTTATAACACTTTCAGTAATTAAGGTTCGATCCAAAAATTCGTCTTCTGTCAGTGAATTGTATAGCTTACGGTCTTCATCTAATAAATTAAATATAAAGCGGTCCATAACTCCACCATCGTACATAAATTTTATGTCTTGTATGGTTTGAGATGAGCTTCTGGGTATAAATACGTCGGGTACAATTCCACCACCACCATAAACTACCTTACCTTTAGGGGTTTCGTAACGTAGTGAGTCATCTAAGTAAATACTGTCTTGGTTTTGGAGCTCGCCATTAGAATAACGTTCCATATAATTGGAATAGTAAGCGTCATTATTGCCATTTTCATAAGGTCTTTGTATAGACCTTCCAGTTGGTGTGTAATACCTAGCAACGGTTAATCTTACGGCACTACCATCACCAAGATTCATTTCTCGTTGTACTAGGCCTTTTCCAAAAGAGCGTCTTCCTATAATGGTACCTCTATCGTTATCTTGAATAGCTCCCGCAACAATCTCACTTGCAGAGGCAGATTTTTCATCTATGAAAACAAATATGTTTTGGTCTTCATAATCCCCACGACCACTAGCGAAAGTTTCTTTGAGGTCTCCATTTTTATTTTTGGTATAAAGCAGTAATTTCCCATCTTTTATAAATTCATCTAAAATTAAAGTGGCTTGTTTTAAAAAACCACCACCATTGTTTCTAAGGTCCAAAATGACACTCTTCATTTCTGGAGTGGCAAATTGTTTCATCTTGGTTTTGAACTCCGTGTAGGTAGATTCAGCAAAACGATTTATTTTGATATAGCCTAACGTGTCGTTTACCATGTAGCCTGCATCTACACTTGAAAGTGGTACTACGCCCCTTTGGATCTCAAAGTCTAGTAAATCACTAACGCCAAGTCGTTTAACTTTCAAATGAACTTTAGTATTTGCTGGGCCTTTTAGGATTTTGGTTAAGGAATCGTTGCTGATATTTTCTCCAAATAGTGGAATAGCATCTGCATAAAGGATGCGATCTCCTGCTTCTAAACCTGCTTTTTCACTTGGTCCTTTTTCTAAGGTTCTTATTACCGCAATAGTATCTTTTATGGTATAAAAACTTATGCCTATACCTACAAAGTCTCCTCTCATATTGTCTTGAACAAAATCGTATTCTTGATTGGAAATGTAGGCAGAATGTGGGTCTAAGTTCTCTAGTATGGAATTGACGGTAATGTCTACAATGCTATCGGTATTGACCTCATCTACATACTCTTTGTCAATAAAATTGATGAGTCTATTTAGTTTTTGGCGTTTGCTAGAAACCTTGTATGCAGAGTCTTTTTTAAAATTCAACAGGTCTCCAAGTAAGATACCAGCTACAAAGACCACCATCATAAGCAGTGGTAATACTATTTTCATGAGCCTATTCATTCTCCAAATCTTGTATATGTTCCAGCTTAACGCCTGCTTTTTTTAAAAATTCTAAACCCGCATTATCTTTGTAGGCGTGTTGATAAACCACCCTTATAATACCTGCTTGATGTATCAATTTACTGCATTCTTTACAAGGAGATAAAGTGATATAAAGGGTTGCATTTTTGGAAGATTGTGTGGATGCAGCTACTTTTAGAATTGCATTGGCTTCTGCATGAAGCACATACCATTTGGTAAGGCCTTCTTCATCCTCACACGCATTATCAAATCCACTGGGTGTGCCATTAAAGCCATCTGAAATAATCATTCTGTCTTTTACAATGATGGCTCCCACTTGTTTGCGTTTGCAATGAGAAAGTTTTCCCCACTCCCGAGCCATTCGCAAATAGGCTTTGTCAAATTTGTATTGTTTTTCTGCGGTCATCATGAAAATAAAATCGAATATAAAACTAATGCTTTTACACAAGCGTTAAGAAGCTGCTTAAATTTACATAAAGTCTTAAAAGCTAATTTTGTAGATGTTCAAAACCACCAGTTTTCAATCAAAAGGGGAAGGGTTAAGCCTAGCACAAGTGCAGAAATCACTAAAATCCAATCGCGCTTGGAACGTCTTAGGATGTTTTGTGTTAAAAACCCTAGAAAGAGCACTACAAAGACAACCAATAATTGGGCAAGCTCTAGACCAATGGCAAATTGTGTGAGCATAAGTAGAAGTTCATCGGTGCCTTTTGCAAGCATATTGAAATAGCTAGAAAAACCAAACCCGTGTACTAATCCAAAAAAGAAAGTGATGAAAAATAAAAAAATTGGCTTTGACTTTTTTTTGTGATGACTTGCTGTAATTATGTTGTAAAGTGCTGTGAAAATGATGCTTACAGGAATTAAAAATTCTATAAGATCTTCATCTATTCTCAGTACGTTATAGGCTGATAGAGCTAAAGAAAGGACGTGTCCTACTGTAAATAAGGTGACGAGCCAAATGATTTTTTGACTCTGCTCAAAGGTATACGCAGCAACAAGCACCATGAGGAAGAGAATGTGGTCGTAAGCATTCCAGTCCAAAACGTGATCAAAACCTAACTTGAGATACAGCCAGAATTCATCCATAAGTTAATATTTTGCGCCTAAAATTAAATAAAATTCTTTTCCTAATTGAGGAAATACAGATGAATCCAAAAAGTTCTTTAAAAAGTGTTTTTATACCTCTTTATTTTGTTTACTTTTGTTGTTATGGGGGATTAGCTCAGTTGGCTAGAGCGCCACGCTGGCAGCGTGGAGGCCATCGGTTCGAATCCGATATTCTCCACATTTTTAAACCCAATTACTTGATTTGTAAGTAGTTGGGTTTTATATTGTTCGAAACTCAGAATTAAGCCAAATTTTATGGTTTCCGAAAACTTCTTTTTTTAGGCGTATAAGTATTATCTTATATTCATTATCTACTTTACTACCAACATTGTACCCTAAATCAATAAAAAAACCCTAAAAGCTTGTTTATAAAGCGATTAGGGTTTTAAAAGGTGGTGCCTCCAGGAATCGAACCAGGGACACAAGGATTTTCAGTCCTTTGCTCTACCAACTGAGCTAAGGCACCAGTTTTATTGCGGGGGCAAATATAAAACCATTATTTAATTAAACAAAAGAAAAAATGAAATATTCTTATCTTTGAATTTTAATACAATTATGAACTTAATTATTGATGTAGGTAATACCCTTATTAAATACGCTGTGTTTGAGGAAGATCAATTGATAGAAAACTCCTCATCTAGTTCTCAAAAGGCTTTGGAGTCTTTTCAAACACTTTTTGAGGCTTTCCCACAACTTTCAAAAGGTATTATTTCCTCAACAGC
>PXBV01000171.1 GCA_003565575.1 Psychroflexus sp.
ATCTGTGTTTCCTATGGATAAAGTTTCATGCTGACTGTGAATGTCTATGAGGTGGAGACCTAGTTCACTTAAACTGGAAAGAATTACTGGAGTATCATTAACAAAGGCTCTGGATTTACCTGAGGGTAATATTTCTCTTCTTATGATAGTGTCATCTTCATAATCTAAATCTAACTTTTGAAATAGAGATTTTAAACCAAAAGCACCTATAGAGAATTGTCCTTCTATAACACATTTTTGTTCTGGGTTTCTTACTGAATTTAAATCTGCTCTTTTTCCAAGAAGTAAAGAAAGTGCTCCTAAAATGATAGATTTACCAGCACCGGTTTCCCCTGTAATTATGGAAAAATTATCTGAAAATTCTAAACTAATGTCTTCTATTAGGGCGAAATTTTTAATACCAAGAACTCTAAGCACAAGCTGAAATTTAAACAATTAAATTAGGAGCTAATCTACTAAATAATGAGGAGATTTCATCAATTTTAATTGTCTATCATTCTCCATTTTCTATTGTGGACGGGCGCTATTTGATTTAAGTCTCCTACTATAGACTTGATGTCCATAGTGGGTCCACCATTTAAAATTTGCATGATTTCATCAGATTTGGCATCAAAAAACATTCTAAAAAGTGGTGCATTGGCACGGCTTCTAGCATTCTGGGCTATCAAATTCAAAGCTGACAGAACATTCTGTTTTCCTTCTTCTACATCTTTATGCATTAAATCCAAGCCTTGTCTATGATAAATATAGAGGGCTTTTCTGTAATTAGAAAAATTACCTGATAACAAATCTCTGTTAATACCAAAGCGACTTTGCGCCGGACCTGCATCTGCCCATCCATTGCCGCCTCTTTGTGAAGCTGCATTTACAATTTTCCTTGCCTCTTCATAAAACTCATCTCCACCACGCTCTACAAATGTATCTGCATCATAACCTAAAATTGTGTATATATAAAAACTTATTGTTGAAATGAGGTTGTTTGTAAATACGTTTGGGTTATAGTTAAGTGGTTCAAATTCTTTGTAAGTAAAGTTAAAGTCATTGTCTTTTAGGTTTAACAAAATAGAATTCATTGTAGAACCAAAAACAGGTCGAGAAGATTGAACTTGTAAAGTTGCTTGAAAATTATCAGAATCGTAGCCTTGTATAATTAGGTTGAAACTACATTTTATACGCTCGTGCGGTTTGTAAGAACCGCTTGTCCATTGGGTATTATTGATAAATTCTCTAAGATCACGCTCTAATGTATTGAAAATGGAGAGTTGATTTCTACCAGTTTGCTGTGCATCCAAAATAACTTCGGCTTGGATAATTTGAGAAAACCCCAAACCAGGAAACAACAATAACATAAAGATATAATACACTCGTTTCATTTTATTCTACAACTTTAAGGATGTAATCAAAAATATCTTTGGCCACCAAAGCTTTAGATTTAGTTTCATAACGTTTGGTTTCTGTATTTGTTATAATCCTAATGCTATTGGTATCCTTTTTAAAACCTGCTCCACTATCATTGAGTGAATTTAAAACAATTAAGTCTAAATTCTTCTTTTTTAGCTTAGCTTTTGCGTTTTCTTCTTCATTTTCAGTTTCTAAAGCAAAGCCAACGAGAAACTGTTTAGCTTTTAAAGAACCTAAGTGCCTGAGGATATCTGGAGTAGGCTCTAAATCTATTTTAAAGGCTGCTTCAGATTTTTTAAGTTTTTGTTGGTATTGCTCTTTGGGTTTATAGTCTGAAACCGCCGCAGAGGCTATAAAGATATCGGATTGATTAAAATAAGCTTTACTAGCTTCAAACATATCTTGCGCAGACACTACATCTATTCTATTAAGCTGATTGTGTTGAAGTTTTAGATGTGTTGGCCCAGTAATCAGATTAACACTCGCGCCAAGTTTCAATGCTTGAGTTGCAAGCTCAAAGCCCATTTTTCCACTAGAGTGGTTTCCAATAAACCTAACTGGATCGATGGCTTCATAAGTAGGTCCAGCTGTTATGGTTATAGTACGTTGGTAAAGTGGAAGTTGAGTGCGAATATCATTTTCTAAAAACGCCACAATGCGTTCTGGTTCTGCCATTCTACCTTCCCCTATCAATCCGCTGGCTAAAAATCCTGATTCAGGTTTAATGAATTTATTCCCAAAACTGATAAGTTGATCTATGCTCGCTTTTGAAGAAGGGTGCTTGTACATGTCTAAATCCATGGCTGGTGCAAAATAGACAGGACATTTAGCAGAAAGGTAAGTGGTTATGAGAAGATTATTGGCATTTCCCGATGCCATTTTAGAAAGGGTATTGGCAGTTGCTGGGGCAACCAACATTAAGTCAGCCCAAAGCCCTAAATCAACGTGGTTATTCCAATTCTTTTCTTGGTCTGTAAAGGAAGAAACCACTGGATGCTCTGACAATGTAGAAAGTGTAAGTGGGGTGACAAATTCTTCTGCCTCCTTGGTCATTATCACTTTCACATCAGCACCCGCTTTTTTGAGTAATCTTACTAAAAATGCGGACTTATAAGCGGCAATACCTCCCGTGATTCCTAAAAGGATATGTTTACCGCTTAGTATACTCATATACAACTAGTCTTCAGTATTGTCCTTTGTATTTCTGAAGTAAATTTTATCATTTAACCACTCATCCATAGCAATAGAATGTGGTTTTGGAAGTCTTTCGTAATATTTAGAAACTTCTATTTGCTCTTTATTTTCAAAAACCTCATCCAAGTTCTCGTTATAAGTAGCAAATTCATCAAGCTTTTCTAAAAGCTCTTTTTTCATTTCTACGTTGATTTGATTAGAACGCTTTGAAACAATTGAAATCGCCTCATAAATATTTCCAGTAGCTAAGTCAACTTCATTTTTATTAATGGTTGTTGTACTTACAGGAGCGTTTGTGTTTTTGATATTTGAATTCATAATTCTATTTGTGTATTAGTTCGTTCTTCTATGTCTTGAGCGTATAATTTTGCTTTTTGGGCAAATTCACTCTCTGACTGGCTGTAATATTTCAGGTAATCTTCGTAATATTCTCGTGCCTCTTCAAGTCGTTCTGGTACTAGAGCAGCAATACTATTGATAGCTAGAATGTAAGCAGATTCAAACTTGTAAAAAAAGGCTTGCTCTCTAAACTTGGAACCGGGAAAACGCAAGTTGAAATTGTCAAACGATTGAATTGCGGCTTTGTAGCGTTCAGTATGGTGGTACTGCTTAGAGACTTCATAAAACTTTCTTTCTATTTTAAGACTCAGTTCTTGAATCATTGCATTTGATGCTTCAAAAAACTCTCCATCAGGATAAGTATTGATATAAAATTGTAGCTTGGTTAAAGCTTTATTGGTATCTTCTTGATCTTTACTGTAAATAGGGGATATTTGATAATAACTTTTAGCACTTTTAAAAAAGGCTTCTTCTACTTTTTGACTTTTAGGGTAGGATTTGGTAAAACGCTCAAACATATACCCAGAAAGGTAGTAATCTCCCACAAGGTAATGGGCGTTAGCATTCATAAAACTTACCGTCTCTCCAGCTGGCTTCCCTTTATATTGAGGCAAAATTTGTTCAAACAATCTTATCGACTTTCTGA
>PXBV01000020.1 GCA_003565575.1 Psychroflexus sp.
AACAAATCTATTTCATAAATCTGTAAACCATTGGTGGCGTAAGTAAACCTGATGTGTAAACGTTTTGCATAATCAATAGCTTGAGCCACACCTTCTGTGTAGGATTTATCCTTTGCCTTTGCCTCAACTACAGCTAAATTTCTATGGTTGTATTGTAAAACATAGTCAGCTTTTAAAGGTTGTGCTCTTTTGCCTTGTCCTAGCAAACGGCCTTTTGTTATAGGAAATTCTTTCTTGATTTTAGACGGAAGCTCTCCCCAATTACTTCTTTTCAAAGCAGGTTCAATCAGTTCAAATTGGGTTTGAGATTCGTTCATATTTTTGATTAATTATGTATGATAAAAATAGAAAAATATATCAATCTATTTTAAGAAATCGTATTTAGTTGCTTTTAAGATGAAACTTATAGTTTGTTAGAATGCATATAATTAGCCTTGATTTTATTAATTTGCAACTATATTTGCACTCAAATTTTACATTGAATTCTTGAAAACTAAATTAAACATATCAAGGTTAACTTACCTTATGAAACTTTATCGTTTAAATGATGATGAGCTTTTAGATATGATTAATTCTCAAGCAAAGCTTAAAAACCCTATTGAAAAAAAAGATGTTTTTAATGATGAAATTAAGCTAAGCTACCTCAAAAAAATTGATAAAATATTTAATAAAGGGCTTTCTTTTTATGTTGACCCAAGTCCGATTAGCGTTAATAAATCTTCAAATATTTTTTTTAGAAAAGACCATTTTCAAGATGAGCTTAATATCGGCGCAAAAAAGATTGTGAATCAATTTGAAGATTTAAAATCTACGCTTTCAACAATTTCAAAACTCAGTAATTTAAAACTCGAACGAAATTTCCCTATTTTTAAAATAAATCAAAACCCGAAAGATACTGCTGAGTATATAAGAAATTCCGTTTACCCTAAAAGACGTATTTCTAACAAAAGGGATTTCTTAAAACAGCTTATTGAAAACTTGGCTGAAGAAAACGTATTGGTTTTTGAATTTGTGGAAAATCATAATTTAACGCATAAAGCCAATATCAATGGTTTTTTTATACAACCTAATTTTATTGTGTTAAAGCGCCAACAACGTAGTTTAAGCCGAGAGCTATTTACGCTTGCTCATGAACTTGGCCATTATTTACTTAACAAGGAAGAAGTTGAAGATGTAGAAATTAACTTTAAAAAGAAAAATGTTAGTAAAATAGAAAATTGGTGCAATGAGTTTGCTTTTCATTTTTTAGCAGGTTCCTATTCTGATGAATTAGATCGGCTAGAAAAAGCTAGTGAAGAAAACAATTTTCATCAAAATTTTATAAACCGTATTTCATCGAAAACGCATTTGAGCTCTTTGGCATTATACACAAGGTTGCTTTACAAAAACAAAGTAAGTAAAAGCGATTATAACTACATCAAAAATAGCATTACCAATGCTATTAAATTAAAAGAAGACAAAGAAAAGCAAGAACGAGAATTACAAAAAGAATTAGGCTTAAAGTCTCATGCTAGACCGCCTAAACCTATCAACTCGCCATTATACATCAACCTTTTAAAAACCGGCTTATACGAAGGTGTGATTAACGAAATGGATTTTTGTAAGCATTTAAAAATAAAACCAGATAAAATAGACCAATACGTTTGAAGAAGTTCTTAATCGATACCAATTCTTGGCTTGTCATCGTTCGCTACTATTTGGCTTTTGATGAAAACAACAGACTATTTGAATTTCTTCAAGCATCTCTTGAAAACGAATCTATTGTTCTAATTGATAAAGTATTTACTGAATGTAGCTTTCAAGCTAAAGGTCTAGTTATTAAAGAACTTCCTTTTTTAAAAGAAAAACGCTTGCACACTAAGACAACTGAAATTTTACCCTATCCAAAGTTTTTCAATCTCATAGAAAATCAGTTTTGTGATGCTTTTCAGCGTAAGCAATTGGAAGATTATGAGTTTGAAACTTTAAAAAACAAACACTTAGAGTCTGCTGATGTCAAATTGGTTTTGTTGGCTAAAGAACTTATGAACGATAATGAAGTTGCTTTAATTACAGAAGAAACCAGAAAGCAAAACGACCATAAGCCATTTTGCAAAATACCTGTAATGTGTGATGAGTTAAAGATCAACTGCATTACTATCGCAGATTTTTTAACGGAAAGTGAGTTGCATATTGCTATAGAATAACCGTTACTGTAAGAATTTTCCTCATTTTTAAACCAACTCCCCCTTAAACGCCTTCTCCAAAATAGACTGCTTTAACTCTTCTAAAGAATCGAGTTTTTGTTGGTATTTTTGTTTTAAATTTTTAATTTTAATCTGTAGTAAATCCATTTCTTTTGAAATAGCTTTTTGATGTTCAACTGTGGGAAATGATATATTAAATTTAAGAACTTCATTCATGTTTGCTCTAGGCATTCTAGCTCCAGTTGAAGTTTTATCAATTCTTAATACTACTTTGGGCGATAGTAACCAATAAAATAAAAATCGTCTGTATATCTCACGACTTGGAAGTAGTGGAAAAATCTCTGTTGAACAATGACCTTCAAAATCAGGTAATAGTACTTTATTCAAATATGGTCTTAACCTACCATATAAAACATGACGCCTATCAAATTTGAAGGTTGAACTTTTTACATTTAATGGAGCTAAATCTCCTAAATATTTACCTGTATTAGATTCTATATTTTCTAAACCTACATATGGATGGCTATTCTCAAGGTATTTTCCTTTATCGTATTTTACTACCTCCCCCAACTTCTTCTCTTCCCAGCCCTTCGACAAGCTCAGGACATCGCCCTCAACCCTCTGACTAAAAATTTGATTCAATTGAGACTGAAACAAGTCTTCTGCATTGGCTATATTTCGCTCTACATTGGCTTTGGCTTGGTCTATGGCTTTAAAAGCCTGGTCTAATTTGGCGACAATGGCTTTTTGTTCTACTTTTGAAATAGATGGTATTAATGTATTTTTAATTTTTGTCTGAGAAATATTTGGCTGTGCATTTCCAACTGCTTGAGCTATTAAGTCATTTTTAAAACTAAGAAAGAAATAGTATAGAAATTCAGGTATAATATTTTCACTGGGTAAAATACCGCAAACAGCTTGATTTGTAGAACACGAAAAATTTAAAATACCTACTTGACCAGCTGTAGCTCCATACATTGCTACGAGTACTGTGCCAGAAGGAAAAAGCTTAGCTGATGAATTTTCTAAACCCTTTTGAGTTATTTTAATCTCACAATTTTCTATATTTCTATTATTTACTTCACCACTTCTAAGCCATGGAATAGTTCCGTTTTCATAATAAGCTTTTTTGCTTTTTAATGGAGTTCCGCCAGCACTTGTTTTGCATATATCACCTAATTTTACAAATTCCCACCTCATAACAAGTCTTCAATTTCGGTTATAATATTTACGGCATCTGCTTCAATTTTAGAAAAGGCAAAGCGTTTTTTACCTAAATCTGTAAAAGCATAAGGATTACTAGATGTATGTTTTAAACTTTTAAACCGGTCGCAATTTGCGACCAGTTCATTTCGCTCACCTTGAGTGAGTT
>PXBV01000385.1 GCA_003565575.1 Psychroflexus sp.
GAAAATTAAATATGATCTTAAGATTTAAATTATTCTTCAACTTACACAGGAAAAGCTATAAAAACTAAATCAACCACAGCTACGAACTCGTCGTGAGTAAGTTGCCTAAATCCAAGCGCCAAGGCTTACTGCCATAACACCAAGAGATAACTTCTTAAAATTTTGGTTGCTAATAGCTCAATACTTCTATTTTTGCAATTCAATTGTGATGCTTATGCCAACTCCTGGATCTATTTATTCTGAATTTATTACACGATACACCAAAGATTTAAAAGCGATAAAAACGCAATTATTCTGGTCCAGCATGCTGCGTTTGGCTGTTTTTCTGTCAATAGGATTTTCGGTGTATGTCTTCTGGTCATTTACAAGAATTGTGATTGGTGCTGTGATTCTCGGAATAGTACTGTTTTTAATTTTGGTCACTAGACACACTAAAATTCAGTATAAAAAAGCAAAACTTAAAGCTCTGCTTGAGGTCAATGAAATTGAACTCAAGGTGTTGAAAAGAGAATTTTCTGAATTGCCAACTGGCGATCAGTACAAAAATCCAGAACACGAATTTAGTCAAGATATAGATATTTTTGGCGCTCATTCTTTTTTTCAGTACCTCAATCGTACAGCCTTAAAAGAAGGTCAAGAAAATTTAGCAGCTAAGCTCACGTCCAATTCTATAGACAACATTGAAATAAAACAAGAAGCGATTCGCGAGTTGGCTCAAAAAGTTCAACTTAGACAAAACTTTACCGCCGATGCAAAACTAGTCGATACAGAAACTAAAGCCAGCAGCATTGTCAAGTGGATCACAAACTATAAAACCTTTGTGCCGCAATGGATGTCTTGGTTTCCAAAGGTGTTTTCGTTACTATCTTTAGGAGTGATTGCTGCTTACTTTTTTAGCTTCATCACTGGAGCACAATTGTTACTTTGGTTTTTGATTGGATTGGGGATTACTGGTGCGTTTTTAAAACGCATTAATGAATTATCCAGCCACGTAAGCCAAGCGCAAAGCACTTTTCAGCAGTATTTTAAACTATTAAAACTGATTGAGGATGCTGAATTTAATTCTGAGTTATTAAGTTCTTTTCAGTCCAAAATCCATTCCGAGGCTGCGAAAGCAAGCCAGATTTTGAAAGTGCTTTCCAAGCATATTGATGGTTTGGACCAACGCAATAATATTCTGTTGGGCATTGTTTTGAACGGTTTTATGCTACGCGATTTGACGCAATCCTTAAAAATCGAAAAATGGATAGATTCTCATGCGCACCAAGTCAAAAATTGGTTTGACGTGATTGCAGAAATAGATGCTTATAACAGTTTGGCTAATTTCAGTTTCAACCATCCTAATTATGTTTTTCCTGAACTAAAAGAAAACGGAAGCTTCACAAAAACCAAAGGCGCAGTACATCCCTTAATCAACCCTAAAGATGCCGTGAGGAACGATTTTGAAATCAAAGACAATCAGTTTTTCATCATCACAGGCGCTAATATGGCCGGAAAAAGTACCTTTTTAAGAACGGTGTCCATTCAGATTGTGATGTCCAATGTGGGGCTTCCAGTTTGTGCTACTTCCTGTGAGTATGTGCCAACCAAACTCATTACTAGTATGCGTACGGTAGATTCTTTGGTCGATGAAGCCTCGTATTTTTTTGCTGAATTAACCCGATTGAAATATATAGTTGATGAAATCCAAACCGATACATACTTCATTGTTTTGGATGAAATTCTTAAAGGCACCAATTCTACCGATAAAGCCATTGGCTCAAGAAAATTTGTAGAGCGATTGGTTAAAACCAATGCTATCGGCATCATCGCTACTCACGATTTGAGTTTATGTGAAATTGCCGATAAGTTACCACAAGTGCAGAATTATTACTTTGATGCAGAAATCATCGATGACGAACTCAACTTTGACTACACTTTGAAACACGGTATATGTCAAAATATGAATGCCTCTTTCCTTTTGAAGAAAATGGATATTGTGGAGTAGGTGTTATCCAAAATGAAAGGATGTTTTCGTGTCATTCTGAACGGAGTGTAACACAGTGAAGAATCTCTTGTATCGAAAAGCAAAACCTTCTCTATTAAAAACAACATTTAAATATTGTTATTTAATAAATTCCATTCAGGATTAAACTTATTGATCAAAGCCTCTTTTTTTTGATCTTCGATATCCTTTTATTTGTTTTTCTCTTGCTATGGCTTGATTGACGTCAGGTAAATGTTCGTAGTAAATCAAATAATAACACTTATATTTAGTCGTAAAGGATTTGAAAGAGCATCTGGGTTTTTATGATAGTAAAGCCTTTCTTTCAAATCCTTTGTAATACCCGTATATAATACAGTTTTGGTCTTATTTGTAAGTATATGAACATAATAATTATGGGTTCCAAGAGTCTTCATCTTATTTCTGAATATAAACTAATTTAAGATAATAAAAAGATTCCCTGCCTTTGCCAAGGAAACGCAGGCAGGCTCGTCGAAGCCGAAAAAAGCTTATCTGTTGGAATGACAATATAGCCTCTACTTCTTTACCCGTTTTTCATTTTGTTTAATAAACGCATCCCAACCTGTATAAGACGCCCCTACATCAGGCTTTCCGCTGTTGTAGAAATGACAAACGGCTGCGGCGAGTCCATCGGTAGAATCCAGGTTTTTGGGCAATTCTTTGATTTTGAGCATTTGTTGTAGCATTTTAGCCACCTGTTCTTTACTCGCATTACCATTTCCGGTAATGGCCATTTTGATCTTTTTTGGAAGGTACTCTGTGATTGGGATTTGGCGAGATAATCCCGCTGCCATCGCCACACCTTGGGCTCTGCCAAGTTTCAACATAGACTGAACATTTTTTCCGAAGAAAGGAGCTTCAATGGCAATTTCATCTGGATGGTAAGTGTCTATCAACTCGATGGTGCGCTCAAAAATCAGTTTGAGTTTGGTGTAATGATCCTCATATTTTTTAAGCATCAATTCATTGAGTTGAACAAATTTCATTTTTTTGTTGACCACTTCTATCACCCCAAACCCCATAATAGTAGTCCCTGGGTCAATGCCTAAAATGATTCGTTCTGCCAAAAGTTAAAAGTTTAAAAAGTGAATTCAATACAAAACTAAACAATTCTGAAGTCTAGTCTTTTATTTTTTAGTTTTATCACGTTATTAGTTTAAAACGATAGGTAATTCAGCATTTAAAGAAATAGGCACACTTCTTTTTTGAGCAGGATAAATCTCAGGAAGCTTTTCTATGGCTTCATTTAACCACGTATCCAGTTCTTGATTTTCTGAGGCGATATCCTGAGATAGTTTGATATTTTTTAATTTTATCTCACCATTAACTGATATAAACAGACTTAATACAAGAGTGTCTTGGGTGGTGTTGAAAGTGACAATTTCCTTTTGGCTTAAATAATTATGAATAGCGTTCTTCATTTCTGTTTCAAAACAAACTTTGCTTTCCACTTTGGAAGTTACAGTCTCACAAGTTTGAAAAGTGGGGTATAGATCCACCTCTTTCCAATTGATAGATTTTAATTCTTCTTGAAGGATTTCATC
>PXBV01000052.1 GCA_003565575.1 Psychroflexus sp.
AAAAAAAAGTAGAAAATGGCAGATTTATATTTTCAAATAGAGAATCTTTAAAAGTTACCATAGACGATTTTCAAAAAGATCATATCAGTAATGTTGAGAAAGAATTTGAAAAACTTTACCATAAAGGATTTCGTTCTCACACTCCAATTATAAATCCAGATAATGAGGAATTAAAAGCAAAGCTTTCTGAAGAGATTTTACAAAAAAGATCTAATAATCCTTCTAAGGTAAAAAAAACAGATGATGATTATGATGATGAAGAAAATTATATTGCAGATCCGCTTTTAGCATCAGTAGTAAATCAAACAGATGATGATTATTGTAAATGATACATTATATAAATTCACTAAAGAAAAAGGGCTGTTCTTTAGTCATGTAAAAGACTCTACCTATCTATTTGATTACTTCAAGCAAGAGGAAGAAAAAGAAAGAAAGGGCAATTTTAATACAACGTTTAAATCAAATCCTTGCCAAATGAAATCTATGAACGGTGGAGTAACAAGAGTTAACTCCCAGGTTTCAAGATATATTAGACCCGCAAATGATTGGTGCCCAGAAGAGGGTGTAAGTAGGTCTAGGCCTACACCTTCTCCACTACCTTCATTTCCAGAAACTTCTGAAGAAGAAAAACTACAAGAAATAATTAATGAATTAAAAGAGTGTTCAGGTTCAAGACCTGTATTTCAAAATCTTTTTGGTAAGAGATTTGTATGTAGAGACCATTTTGCAAGTGATCGGAGAATAAAAACAGAATTTTGGGATCAAAGTTGGCATTTTTATAAATCAGTAGGTATACAAACCAAAACTCAAAAAAGAACACTTAGGGTATGGTGGGCTTCCAAATCTGATGAAATACATCTTGGAATTAACACAATTTTACTTAAGTACAATTTTCCTCAACCTCAAATAAATTCATATTCTCACCCACAGTTATTTCCTGCAAACTCATTTCAAAATCCAATTTATTTATGGGATGGTAAGTTTAAAGTGAATGTAATTAATAATAGTTTTGGTACTTTTGTTGATGCTCAGTTAAACTTGCCTCACGGTAGATTACCATTTTTCGATTTTAAAAACAAACAAATTTTAAATATCTACATACCAAGGTTATTTAGAATAGATAGATATAATTTAAATTTAACTACACAAGATATAACAAGCCAGTCTAATCTAAAAGCCTTATATAAAATGGGAATAGATTTTTTGAAAGATGAATTAGGAACATTACCGAAAAATATAGAGTTCGCTGTGGTTTACCAAAAAGATTATGATAATATAGAAGTATTGTATTTTGCTGAGCGTTATTCAAGAAATAATAATAATAAAGCTAAAAGGACATTTTACACTGATGTAGGTTTCAAAATTGGTTGGGTATGGAATGATAAGCCTTCCCCAATATTCGCGCCTGATGATCCAAATACAATTATTGGTACTGATTACAGTGGTACAAGCAGGTTCAACATAGAATCAGCCGATGATTATTTTAGAGATTACACACATTACGAACTAGATTTTTACGGTATGGCAAGACGTGGTGATACTTGGAGAGGTAATAGAATGATAAGATAAACTTAAAGATAACATTTTGAAAAAAGTGATAATATGTATGGTTTTAATTTTTTGCTTTGCGAAACTTCATTCGCAAAGCAAATTTTTTTCTAAAGTAGAATTGGACTTTATAGTACCTAACGAAATAGAATATGATTATTCTATTGACAATAGGGGGGCTTTAATTAATTTAGAATCAAAAATATCGTTAGCATTACAGTACTCAATTAACTACAATTTATTTAAGAAAATAAATTTTGGTCTCCTAACTGGATTACAACACCAGTATGGGGCTAATTTCTTTTTATACAAACTCGGGGGACGAGTACAATACCAGTTTGATACAACTTATAATGCCTACACGTATGTTCATTATGCTGGTAATTTCACAGTTGATAGAGATAAATTTAAAAACGGTAATAATATAAGACTTGGAGTAGGGATTCCAATTATAAAAGAAATTAATTCAACTTTAAACGTATTTTATGATATCAACCATTTTAACTTATCTGGCGCTCAACCTTTAGTTTTTGGAGATGAAATACCTTCATCCCTTTTCATAAGATCTTATGGCATCAGTTTAGGCGTAAAATTTTAATGCTGTAATCATTGAAATAATTATCAACACCTATAGGATATTACACACAGCATCTTATTAAATTTTAAATGAAAAATATTAAGCATAAAATAGAAAAAGCAATGAGAAAAAGTTTACTACCCCTAGTATTCGGACTTATATCAAGTCTGAATTATGCACAAGAAACCAATGAGGTTGAAACTGAGAAAATTTGGCGTATAAATTTTTTGAATCCTGCTGTGGAGTTAGAGATTCCAACTGGGCAATATTCTACGTTTTCATCGGGGCTTGGTATTGGTTATGGTGGAGGATATCCAGATTTAACTTCATCTGGTACTGGATTTATTTACATCATTAGTCCGTTTGTGGATTTACAACAAAAGTGGTTTTATAACTTATCTAAGCGAAACAGGAAGAACCGAAACACAGAACACAACTCTGGGAATTTTGTTTCATTTCGATTAATATCAAGAGGATTTCCAATTGCTCAGAATGTTGGGCGTACTTCTGATTTTGATTTTGCTTTTGGACCTACTTGGGGAATTCAAAGAAAATATGGGTCCAGCTTTCATTTGCTTTTTGATGTGGGTCCTCAATATTATATGGATGCAGTCGGTAATGGAAATCTTTGGCCAATTATGTTGCAGCTAAATTTAGGATTTGATTTGAAAAAGAAGTAAGTATATTTAATAAAAGCATCGAAGACCTCTTTAATGCCAAAGGTGGTATAATCAAATTCATGGTTGGCAAAGCCTTGAAAAAGTTCATCAAAACTTCCTTTTTCATAAACCGAATAAGCATTGGACCTCAGAATGTGAGCATCACTCCAAGTTTCAGGGATGCCGTGGGTTTTATGTTTAAGTTCATGTTCAGTAAGGTTAGTAAACACAACCTCAGATGTTTTGCGAATGATAGGAATTCTATATCCCAAAATAGTATGAGCAATAGGTTTGGGGATAATAATGACATACTCATCAAATTTTTGATTACCGGCTACAGTTATCAACACATCATGGTGTTTTTCACTAAAAGCTAAGGACTCCATCAATCCAGGATAATCTTCTCTGCTTTCTTCAATATGGAATGGTCCGTAGTCTGCTTGTGTAGCTTCAAGTACTGCTTTAAGCACATTGCTTTCATGATCTTGCCGAATTTTGGAACGATTGCCATTCCAAAACTTAATTTTGGTTAAATTTTGCATATTTTGTTAACACTATTTTAAAATTTGGTAGTTTCGTGAAACGAATTTAATGCAATTTGTGTTGAAGAAAGGAGAGTGACTTGTAATTTACATAATAATCTTTAAAGCTAAACTTTGGAGTTGTATTAAATTCAGCAGTTAAAAGATTTGTGCGCAATCATATTGATTTAAATTTTAAATTTATTTTAATTAAATAATC
>PXBV01000339.1 GCA_003565575.1 Psychroflexus sp.
GATTCTCTTTTCCTATCTGAGAACGTACCACGTTATCTTTTCTTAGCATAGCCCGTAATATTCTTTTATTAGCTTTTAAATTTTCTTCTTTTATCACGGGTTCATAACTTGGTGATAAATATCCAAAATCAATATCACAATTGTTGGTTGCATAATCTATTTCTTCTTGAGTTAATACTCCTAATATCCCTAATCTTTTAAGTTGTTTAGTAAATAACATTCTTTTGTTTATTGTAGCTTTATGTCGTTGTCTTGACACTGAATCAGCTATGCAATAATCAATAAATTTTAGAAAATTATTGTCACCTAAAGCATTCTTAAATACTTCTAATGTTCCTGAAACTTGTCTTTTAAACCAGTTAGCAGTCTGTTCTATAGTTGATTCTTTTTTTGGTTTAATAAATTTTCTTAATTCTAATTTATCATTTACATATTTTAGGAAATTTTGCCATATTGGCAACACAGGACACTTTTCTAGGCTACCGTTTGAGTATTTTTTACTAATATCTATAAACCTAATATTAGTAAACATATATTCATGTAATTGTTTTAATAATTGCTTATTGGTTTTTTCTACTTCATAAGCATTAACAAAAAACTTTTGTAACTCTTTTGCATTAGTTCTTTTAAATTCTGATTCGTACCTTATGCCTACTTCTTTATGTTTTTTCCATGTATCATATATTCTGGTAAATTTGTTTGATGTTCTTGAACCTAATTCTAAAGTATAACCTTCTATTTTCCCAGCGCCTGAATCAATACCCCGATAGTTTTTAAAGCCTGTATAATTGCCAGCTCTTAAATGTGAATGTAATTCTATGATATTTAATTTTTTTTGTGGATCATCAAAAGCTAAATCGATCCGACTTGCTTTTAAAGAAAATTGTTCAACACTTTCTGCAAAAAATCGAGCTATAGCTAAAAAGTTATTTACTCTGAATAATTGACTGAGAGCATCACCGCAAAAACTCAGAATAATAAAATAATTTCCGTTTTCTAATTCTGCAATCCTTAACCTTACTCCTATCGCTGATACTATTTCCATGACCATAGCCGGGCCGCCTTCATATAGTTGTCGATTAGTTTCAAATATTTGATAATCGTAAGTTTTTTCCCAGCACCGACCTTCAATAAAGTTAGTTATCACTTTGTCGAGGCTTCTAGGTTCGATACCTTGTTTTGGTGAGACAAGTGTTAACCAATCTAATCTTGTTGACGGCGGTTTATTTGCGATCACATTAAATTGTTTTGAGAATTTTGGATCAGCAAATATCGTAGGAAAATTTCCATTTTTGAGATCCGACCGTGTGTTACTAAGCACGGTTTTCTCAGTTTTCTCAGTTTTCTCACGATGTAACTCAGTAGTATTTTTTTTGTAAACTTGCTTGTCTAGCGTATAGTTGTCTATCATTAATTTAAGTGTTCTCGTTAATTTAAGTGTTCTCGTAGAACATTAGTTTTTTTGTTTTGGATTGAGTAGTTCTCGCTACTCTTAGTCTCATCCTTCTCCAGAGCCTTGCGGTTGTGCAGAGGGATGGGGCTTTTCCTTGTGTTCAATTTTACCAAAAAATTCTTTTGGTGCAACACCCGAACTGGTAGCCAGTTCCTAAACCTAGCGATTTTCTCGGTTATTTGTTGCAATCTTTACCAGTAAAGTTCACAGTTTCTGAGAAACATTGGTCAAAGTGATACAATCACATGGTATCACCGACTTTTGCAACCCTTGTTTTACGTTGTGGATTGTAAATTTTTATTAAGGTTTTCTCAGTTTTCTCAGTTTTTTTTACTTGCGGATACGCAAGCCAAAAACTCACCCTAGAAATTAGAGTGAGTCTTTGATGGAGTGACAAACCGAAAGAGAATATGTTACCAACTGTTCTTCCGAACTGACTTGCGATCTGATTTGATTTTAGCTGATTCTCTGGGGGAAGTGTTTTTTGATTCTATCTTGATGATTGTTGAACAAGTTCATTGTGAAATAGGACTATATATAGTCCTCGTTGTGGAATAAATATTTAGAGAAGTTGTAAACAAAGATTCTATCCGTTGTATCCTACAGCCCGACTACACTTGAACGGTTGTTAATATTTTTCATAGTGTTGCAGGACTGTATACAGTCCTGCAACCGCAATAAATATTTACAAAAACTGAAACTATCTTGAGTTTGACAGGCCGAACAGTGTTGAGTGATTGTTGATAATCTTCGTTAAAGAACAGGACTATATAGTCCTGCGAGTGAAATATTGATTTGAACCCGTTGAAATCGATCATTATTTGAGAGACTGAAAAGGTTGCTTTTTTAACGTTGGTTGCCCTTGCCTTGGTTAAATTATGATACGTCTCTTTTTCCCATTGTCAACACTCAGGAAAACGTAGTTTACGCAATCATCAATCTAGGTGCGTTAGTAGCGTTTTCCCTCGCTATTTGACACTGTGAGCCTAAGAGACTAATTCATTTATGGTCAAGAAGGCAAGGGCAAGCCTGCACGAGCTTTTTGTTCACCAAGCAATTCTAGTAACTCTGATTTTTTGGCTTTGACTCGGTAGCTAATCCCTAAGCTATCTAATTGCTTTTTTAAGTCAGGGATAGTTACTTTCTTCTCTATATTATTGTCTATCTTATCAACCTGTCTATCATTGTCTAGTTGCTTGTCTATCTTATTTTCTAATCGTCCAATTCTCTCTAACAGTAAACCTATACTATATTGATTTTCTGTGATTCTCTGGTTTTGTCTTTTTACATCACCCTCTAACTTTCTTAGGTCATCATCAAAGTTATTCTTTAATTCTTCAATCGTTGTTATAGGCGTTTCAATGCCAAGGCACTGATTAATATGATGTTGGATTGACTCACTCATGGAAGTATTCATGGTTTCGCAATATTCCCTGAATGCTTCTAGCCTGTCCTCATCTATCCTTACCGTTAATAGCTTTTTGCTCATCGCATCTATCCTTGTCTATATTATTGTCTATACTACTTTATTGTATATCAAACTATATAGACTTGTCTATTAGACATTTTGTACTAATACTTTTACAGCGCTTGCAGATTAACTTTTAACACTTCATCATAAAGTTTGAGGACTTGCTCATCATTCATATCGTTAGCACTGGAAAATACTAATCCAAGTTTCTCAGTAGTAAATCGTTTTCTTGAATCCCTGTCTCTCAAACCGTTTTGATTAAATCCTTGAGCAATAGAAGTTAAGATAAATTCTCTATCTTTTTTTGTTAGGACTTGCTTAGGTGACTCACGATAATCTGATTTATAGTCATCTAGCTCATCTTCTAATCTTTCTCTATTTTGATAATCTATCAGCAGACTGTAATTTGCATCAGCACATTCTGTAGGATTCTCTTTTCCTATCTGAGAACGTACCACGTTATCTTTTCTTAGCATAGCCCGTAATATTCTTTTATTAGCTTTTAAATTTTCTTCTTTTATCACGGGTTCATAACTTGGTGATAAATA
>PXBV01000209.1 GCA_003565575.1 Psychroflexus sp.
ATAAAAACTTCATTGTAGATTCAGCTAACTCTAGATACTCTTTAGTCTTTAAAGCTTTATAGGCATCCACTAGACCAGAAATCATCATAGCATTCCAAGAGGTGATGATTTTGTCATCCAAGGCAGGTCGAATTCTTTTTTGTCTGTGAAAATGAAGTTTGACTTTTAAATTTTCAAGAGCTTCTTCAAATGTTTCAATATCTAAATTTTTAGCCTTTGCATACTCTTGTGGTGATTGATTCGCAAACAGAATATTATTAGAAAATTCCCAGTTTCCACGTTTAGTGATATTGTAATACTCTTCAACTAAAGTCAGTTCGTTTTCAGAAAGCAAATCAGCTAATTCCTTATATTTCCAAACGTAATATTTACCTTCTTCTCCTTCGCTATCCGCATCCAAAGCAGAATAAAATCCAGCTTCAGGATGTGTTAATTCACGTTTTACAAAATCAATTGTCTCAGAAATCACTTTTTTGTAGTGCGGTTTTGGAAAGATTTTATAAGCATTGGCATACAAATTCAGAAGTAAAGCATTGTCATACAACATCTTTTCAAAATGCGGAGCAAACCACTTATCGTCTACTGCATACCTGGAGAATCCACCCCCAATCTGATCGTAAATTCCTCCGAAGGCTAGTTCATCCAATGTTTTAATCAAAACTTCAGCCGCAAAATGATCTTTAGTTATCTTGTAATACTGAAGCAAAAACTGCCAAGAATTAGGCATTGGAAACTTAGGTGCGCCTTTGAAGCCTCCTTTTTCCAAATCTACAATTTTCTGCCAACTCAATATAAAATCAGAATAATTAGACTTTTTAAAAGTTGTTTCATTTTCAACTGGTAATACATCTTGAGCTATCTGAATGCCTTCCGTTAACTTTTCTGCAGTTTCCAACAATTGATTGTAACTGTTGGAATAGGCCTTTGCCACGTTAGACAATACCTTTTTCCAATTGTCTTTTGGGAAATACGTTGCCGCATAAAACGGCCTACCGTCTGGAAGAGCAAAAGCATTAAGCGGCCAACCTCCACTACCAGTGAGCATTTGCGCTGCTTCCATATAAATATGATCGATGTCTGGGCGCTCTTCCCTATCAATTTTGATACATACAAAGTGAGTGTTCATCAATTCTGCTACCTCTTCATCTTCAAAAGACTCGTGAGCCATCACGTGGCACCAATGGCAAGCCGCGTAACCAATACTTATAAGCAAAGCTTTGTTCTCTTCCTTAGCTCGCTTCAGTACTTCTGGACTCCATTCCTCCCATTTAACAGGGTTTGTAGCATGTTGTAAAAGATAAGGACTGGTTGCGTGTTTTAAATTATTTTCTCTAGAAGGCATGAATTACTTTTTTTTGAAAATTACATATTTTTCTTTCTTCTGAATTTAAAGTCGTCTTAAAATAAGATTACCCGTTAAGCATTAAAATTCAAGTTTCAAATCAAATAAAGTTTACGAAATTTTCAATATTTAATGCATTAAGCATTGAATGACTAACAAAAATTCAGTATTTTCAACATAAAATTATAAATCAATGATAAATAAAACTGTAAATAGCGTAACGGAAGCATTGGAGGGCATAAAAGATGGTATGACTTTCATGCTTGGAGGCTTTGGGCTAAGCGGTATTCCAGAAAATTCAATAAAAGAGCTTGTGAAACGAAATGTCCAAGATGTCACATGTATTTCCAATAATGCAGGAGTGGACGATTTTGGTTTGGGTTTACTTCTAAAAAAGAAGCAAATCAAAAAAATGATTTCTTCTTATGTGGGTGAAAATGCGGAATTTGAACGCCAAATGCTTAGTGGCGAATTGGAAGTAGAATTAATTCCGCAAGGAACACTTGCCGAACGATGCCGAGCAGCACAAAACGGAATTCCAGCTTTCTACACGCCAGCAGGTTATGGAACAGAAGTCGCTGAGGGCAAAGAAGTGAGAGACTTTAACGGCAAACCTCATATCATGGAAAACGCTTTTGAAGCAGATTTTGCTTTTGTAAAGGCTTGGAAAGGGGATGAAGCCGGAAATTTAATTTTTAAAGGAACAGCTAGAAACTTTAATCCTGTTATGTGTGGCGCTGCCAAAATCACAGTTGTAGAAGTGGAGGAATTGGTGAAGCCAGGAGAATTGAATCCGAATTTTATTCATATTCCTGGCATATTTGTACAACGAATTTTCCAAGGAGAAACTTATGAAAAACGCATTGAGCAAAGAACAACTCGATGACTTAATTTGAAAATAAAGCAATTTGAGAATGAAACAATTTGAAAATTTGGATATGATAAGAACAATCTGATTATAAAATTGACTTTTGATTTTGCCCTTGAAGTTATTGCCTTTTCAAAAAGGTTAAGACAACTGAAAAAGTTTGAAATGGCAAGTCAACTATTTAGAAGTGGTACTTCCATTGGTACCAATATAAGAGAGGCTTAAAATACTGAAAGTAAAGCAGATTTTATTTACAAATTTAAAATAGCTGCTAAAGAAGCTGACGAAACTGAATATTGGCTTGAGCTATGTAGAACTTCGGGTTATTACCCTAGTCCAGAATTAAATATATGTGATCAACTTAAAGTTAATATTAAAGTAACCAGCAAAATTATTTCATCTTCAAAGACATCAAAATCTTCAAATTAAACAATTTTTAAATTTTAAAATTAAACACCATGTTAGATAAAAACGGAATTGCGAAACGAATTGCTCAAGAAGTGCAAGATGGATTTTACGTCAATCTTGGAATTGGCATCCCCACGCTGGTAGCCAATTACGTTCGTGATGATATAGAATTGGAATTCCAAAGTGAAAATGGAATTTTAGGGATGGGGCCTTTCCCAACTGAAGATGAGGTAGATGCAGACCTCATCAATGCTGGAAAACAAACCATAACAGCACTACCTGGAGCAAGTTTCTTTGACTCTTCTATGAGTTTTGGGATGATAAGAGGTCAACATGTAGACCTTACGATTTTGGGAGCCATGGAAGTGGCTCAAAATGGTAATATTGCCAACTGGAAAATTCCGGGCAAAATGGTGAAAGGCATGGGAGGAGCAATGGATCTTGTAGGCTCTGCCAAAAACATCATTGTCGCCATGATGCATACCAATAAAGCAGGAGATTCCAAGTTACTCAAAGCCTGTTCCCTTCCCCTCACAGGCGTGGAATGCGTGACCAAAATCGTCACCAATATGGCCGTTTTGGATATTGTAGATAAAAAATTCAGGCTATTAGAACGAGCACCAGGCGTAAGTGTAGAAGACATTCAAAAAGCGACAGAAGGCGATTTAATCATTGAAGGCGATATTCCAGAGATGTCTATTTAAACTAACTTAAAATTTAAAAGATAACTCAATATAAGGTTATAACCTTTTTTTAAGAACTATGGTTGTATAAACAAGGAAACAACACTGCTATCACTGTCTCCAGCTGGAGAAGGAAGGTCACCATTAATGGTAATATTACCA
>PXBV01000193.1 GCA_003565575.1 Psychroflexus sp.
AAATCCCCTAAATGCATGTTTTGTCCCTTTCAAAATGAATGTGTAGCTTTTCAGCAGGGTATCCAAGACGAATTACCTGTAAAACTCAAAAAAACTAAAGCTAAAAAACGCTACTTTTATTATTGGGTTGTATTGGATTCCGAAGAAAACACCATCATCCAGAAACGAAGCGGAAAGGGCATCTGGAAAGGCTTGCACGAGTTTCTTCTCTTAGATACTGAACAACCACAAGAGATATTGAAGCTTGAAGAAAGCCTTCCCGGTATGGATTTTCCTAAAGAAAGTATCAAAAGCATCAGGCTTTATAATAAAACCCCCATTGTACATCTGCTTTCTCATAGAAAAATATTTGCCACATTTATTGAAGTTAAACTCAATGTTTCCCTTTCAAAAGCAAATTTAACTCCACAGATGAAAGTCATTCCTGTGAAGGATTTACAACAACTGGCTGTTCCTGTGTTGATTCAAAATTTTATAGAATCTGAATTTACCAAAGCATAATTCTTTTTCTTACATTTACATAAAAATTATATTATGGCTGGAACACTTAATAAAGTTATGCTTATTGGTCATACCGGTGATGAAGTAAAAATGCATTATTTTGAGGGTGGAGGCTGCATTGGCAGGTTTCCTTTAGCTACCAATGAAGAGTACGTTAATAAATCTACTGGTGAGAAAGTAAGCAATACAGAATGGCACAACATTGTGGTGAGAAATAAAGCTGCAGAAGTGTGTGAAAAATACCTCAAAAAGGGAGATAAAGTCTACATTGAAGGACGTATTAAAACCAATAAATGGCAAGATGATAAAGGCACGGATAGGTATACCACAGAAATACAATGTCTAGAGTTCACATTTTTAACTCCAAAAAGCACAGATCACACAACAGGTAGCACCCCCCCAAAACCTGTGTCTCAAACAAAGCCTGCTACAAAGTCTACAGAAAACACACATGTGAATGAAGAAGAAGATGATTTACCATTTTAATCCTTAAACACCTTAAATTTTGGAACCTGACCCCTCGAGTTACATCTTAGTTTCAATGATTGAACTGTCTGATGTTTTCAAAATCGTAATCTTCGTCATGTTGCTTATTTCTTCTGCGCTAATTTCAGGCTCAGAAGTAGCTTTGTTTTCGTTAAAGCCTTCAGATTTTGATGTGAAAGACGGCACTGTATCAAAAAAAGACCAAATTATTATCAATCTATTGGATAGACCTAAAAAACTTTTAGCAACTATCTTAATTGCCAACAATTTCATCAACATCGCTATAGTTCTATTATACGCCTCTATTAGTGACAAGTTTTATGGTACCAATACTACAGTTATTCTTGGTGTTAGTCTGAAATTTATAATAGATGTAGGCCTAGTCACTTTTTTAATTTTATTGTTTGGAGAAATTCTGCCAAAAGTTTATGCCAACAGAAACAATGTAGAGTTTGCACACTTTATGGCTACTCCACTTAGCTTTTTAGATCGACTTCTAACGCCTTTGAGCCTTCCCATGAGAAGTGTTACCAATATCATTCATAAGCGATTTGGAAAACAAAAAACTGTTTTGAGCGTAGACCAGCTTTCACAAGCTCTTGAACTTACAGGTGAAGATGAAACCTCCAAGGAAGAAAAAAAAATACTTCAAGGTATTGTCTCTTTTGGGAACACAGACACCAAACAAGTTATGCGACCAAGATTGGATATTTTTGCACTTAACCAAGAGCAAAATTTCAAAAAAGTCCTGGAAGAAATCAAAGAAAATGGCTACTCTAGGATACCTGTTTATGAAGAAAACATAGACAATATTACAGGAATTCTTTACATCAAAGATTTACTTCCACACCTAAATAAGAAAAACTTCCAGTGGCAAGAATTAGTAAGGGAACCCTATTTTGTTCCAGAAAACAAAAAACTAGACGACCTACTAGCAGATTTTCAAGAACAAAAGAACCACCTTGCCATAGTAGTAGATGAATATGGCGGCACCAGTGGGTTGATTTCTTTAGAAGATATCATTGAAGAAATTGTAGGTGACATTAGTGATGAGTTTGACGATGAAGACTTGATTTATTCCAAAATTGATAATTCCACTTACGTTTTTGAAGCAAAAACACCTCTTAAAGATTTTTATAAAATACTTAAGCTCAGTGAAGAAAGCATTGAAGAATTTGAAAACGAAAAAGGAGAAGCTGAAACTTTAGCTGGATTTGTTCTTGAGTCTGCTAAAAGCTTCCCTAAAAAAGGGCAAATTATTAATTTTAAACATTTTGAATTTACCGTTGAAACCATAGACAGCAAAAGAATAGTTCAGCTAAAGGTTAAAATCAAAAACCAAAACATAAATGAAACTCATTAAAACAGTTTTTATTTTTGCTCTATTAACAGCCTCTGCCTGTACTGATTCTCCTCAACCCAAACCTGCCGCACACTTAGCTTTAAATTATGATGAAGCTACGTATTTGACCGCAAAACTAGAATGTCCATTTCATTTTGAACAAAACAAACAGTCAGTTCTTAAAATAGACCATCCAAATCAATCCTGTTGGTTAAGGCTAGATTACCCAAAAATGAAGGCTAAAATTTACCTCACTTATTCGCCAGTAGAAAATAACTTAAAAGAGCTACTACTAGATGCCCAAAAGTTGCCCGAAAAGCACACTATAAAAGCAGATTTCATAGAAGTAAACGTCTATGAAGACAGCTACAAACGAGTTTACGGAAATTTTTATGAAGTTGAAGGAGATGCTGCCTCTCAAGCTCAATTTTACTTAACAGACAGTACTTCTCATTTTCTCACAGGCTCCATTTATTTTGATGCTCAACCCAACTATGACTCAATTTTACCTGCTGCTAGTTATCTTAAAAATGACCTTAAACATCTAGTGGAAACTTTAGAATGGAAGTAAAATTGAATTATTAAAGAATAATTTAAAATTATAAAAAAACCATGAAAACATCACTAAGTTACTTAATCCTGTCTGCCTTCATACTAATTGGCTGTAAAGACGCTAAAACAAGTCAAGAAAAAACTAAATCTGAAGATGTAGCTCAAACCCAGAAAGAGGTCTACGCAAATTTTGACATTACACCCATTTCTCATGCTACCTCAGTATTTACAATGGACACCACAGTGTTTTACACAGATCCCGTTGGTGGAACAGATGCTTTTGAAGGGCAACCCACTCCAGATATAATTTTAGTTACCGATATTCATGGAGATCATTTCAACTTAAAAACATTAGAAGCACTTTCCTCTTCTGAAACCAAAATCATTGTTCCTCAAGCTGTTGCAGACAAAATTGAAGGAGAGTTAACCAACCAATTGATTCTGCTCAAAAATGAAGAAATTAAAACTATAGATGGCTTCAAAATTCAAGGCATCGCTATGTATAACCAAGGCGATGAAGACCAAGTAAGACACGTAAAAGGCAGAGGAAATGGTTATGTGATTGAAAAAGGAGG
>PXBV01000326.1 GCA_003565575.1 Psychroflexus sp.
ATGGAACTTTTTTGGAAAGATCAAACTTTTCTTTTAGGTCACCTGGCAATAACCTATCCCAAGCTCCTTTAGTAGGAAATGGGCCAGGCGCAATGGCATTAAATCGAATTCCATATTTTGCCCACTCCACAGCAAGCGACCTTGTCATGGCTAGTACACCAGCTTTTGCAGTTGCACTTGGTACAACATAACCCGATCCTGTCCAAGCATAGGTTGTTACAATATTTAATACGGTTTTATTGGTTTGTTTTTTGGCTATCCAGTGTTTTCCTAGGGCAAGTGTACAGTTTTTAGAACCTTTCAAAACAATATCTATAATAGTATCGAAGGCGTTGGCAGACAGTCTTTCGGTTGGAGAAATGAAGTTTCCAGCTGCGTTGTTTAATAGAATATCCACTTCGCCAAAAGCTTCATGAGCTTTTTCTATCATGTGTTCTACTTCTTCATAATGCCTTACATCACATTGAACAGGTAGACACTTTCCGCCAGTTTCTTCTTCAAGAGATGAAGCAGTAGTCTTGAGCTTTTCAAGATTTCTGCTGGTAATGACAACATTGGCGCCAAGTTCCAAAAAATAATGTGTCATAGATTTACCAAGGCCACTTCCACCTCCTGTAACAATGATAGTTTTACCTTCTAAAGCGTCATCGCGTAACATTTTTTTCTTAAAGTCCATATGATTAATTTTTTCCAATTTACAAATTATTGCTTTATAATCAAGTTTAGAATAATCAATTGTTTAATTAAAAACGATTAGAATGATAAAAAACGATAATGAGAGGGCGAAGGTGCTTAATGCTACTTTTTTTAATTCAGGGTCTAGAACTTTTGGATCCTTATACTGAATTATTTTCTTTAAGTGAATGGCTAATGGAATAAATGCTAAAAGTGGTAAGACTATCATATTTGATTCACTTTTAAAATACATTACCATAAAAATTAAAAAACTAAAAAAAGCGAGTATAATTAGACTGAAATGATACGTTTTAGCAAATCTTTTTCCGAAGATGACTACCAAGGTTTTTTTATTTGCATTTCTGTCGCTGTGTTCGTCTCTCATATTATTTAAGTTGAGAACCGCACTGCTCAGTAAGCCAATACTGATGGCGGGTAACAAAAACCAAAATTCAATCTGTTTGGTCATCAAGAAATTAACTCCCAAAACACTTACCAGTCCAAAAAATACAAACACAAACACGTCGCCCAAACCTCTATAGCCGTAAGCCGAATTTCCAACCGTGTATTTGATAGCTGCCGCAATGGCTGAAGCTCCAAGTACAATGAATACCAAACTTAGTATAAAGTTTTCTTTTCTGAAACTTACATAAATAAGAGCAAGTGCCAGTAAAGCTGTAAGTACAGACGTTAAAATGATGCCTTTTTTCATTTCTTTATCAGTAATCACACCGCTTTGTAAAGCTCTCATTGGACCAATGCGTTCATCGTTGTCTGTGCCTTTAACACCATCGCCATAATCATTGGCGAAATTGGATAAAATTTGCAATCCTAGTGTAGTTGCCATTGCTAGCCAAAATATGATAGCATCAAATTGTCCCGAAGGAAATGCCAATGCAGAACCTACTAAAATCCCAGATAAGGAAAGCGGTAAGGTGCGTAAACGCGCTGCAGAAATCCAAGCTGCGGTTTTACTCATGATTTAAATTCCTGTATAATTGGATGGTGTAATTGCTCTAAGTTCGGTTTTGATATCTTCTGAAACCTCTAGTGAATTTATAAAATTTGAAATGCTTTCTTCATTTATTTTTGAATTGGTTCTCGTCAAACCTTTTAAAGCTTCGTAAGGATTTTCAAAGTTTTCACGTCTTAAAATCGTCTGAATGGCTTCCGCCACAACAGCCCAATTATCATCCAGATCTCTCTGAATTTTATCTGCATTCAAAACCAATTTATCTAATCCTTTGGCTGTAGATTGTAGAGCAATCAACACATGACCCAACGGAACACCAATGTTTCTTAATACAGTACTATCAGTTAAGTCTCTTTGCAAGCGACTAATAGGAAGTTTGGCTGAAAGATGCTCAAGCAAAGCATTGGCAATACCTAGATTTCCTTCAGAGTTTTCAAAATCGATAGGATTCACTTTATGAGGCATTGCCGAAGAGCCAACTTCTCCTTTTTTGATTTTCTGTTTGAAATAATCCATAGACACATAGCTCCAAATGTCTTTATCAAAATCGAGAAGAATGGTATTGATGCGTTTCATAGCATCAAAAATAGAAGCCATATTATCGTAATGCTCAATTTGAGTAGTAGGGAAGGAGTGCTTCAATTTTAATCTTGTCTCTACAAACTCTTTTCCAAAAGCTTTCCAGTCGATGTTAGGATAAGCCACTTTGTGAGCGTTGAAATTTCCAGTTGCTCCGCCAAATTTAGCCGAAGATGGAATAGCAATTAACTGACTTAATTGTTCTTGTAATCTGACTATAAATACTTCAAACTCTTTACCCAATCGTGTAGGTGAAGCAGGCTGGCCATGCGTTCTTGCTAGCATAGGAACTTCAGCCCATTCTTCAGCTTTGGCTTTAATTTTAGAGATGACGTTTTCTAATTCTGGAATATAGACTTCATGAATGGCTTCAAGTAAACTTAAAGGAACAGCGGTATTATTGATATCCTGAGAAGTCAAGCCAAAATGAATAAACTCTTTAGATGTTTTTAAATTTAGGTTGTCCATCCGCTCTTTGATAAAGTACTCAACAGCCTTAACATCATGATTGGTAATCTTCTCAATAGACTTGATTTTTTCAGCATCTTCAAGAGTAAAATCTAAATACATCGAACGTAAACTTGGATACAAAGCTTTGTCTACATCCTTTAGTTGCGGAAGTGGCAGTTCGCACAAGGCAATAAAATATTCAATTTCTACACGTACTCTGTATTTAATCAAAGCATGTTCGCTAAAATAATTACTCAGAGACTTTGTTTTTGTGGAATAGCGTCCATCTATAGGTGAAATGGCATCTAGAGCATTCATAAATTTGAATTTAATTTAGCCAACAAATATAAGCTTTCGAGGGATTATTTTTAAGTAATTATAAGTTACTTTTCAGTTAATCAAGTCTAGGTATTGAAATGAATCTTCTTGAAAGCCTTATAATGGTTTCAAGTTATATTCAATTTAATAGAAACACCGATAGTATTAAAATCAATCGTATTAAAAATGTAAAACGGATAAGTTTAGTTCACCATAATATGATGTGTTTCTTCATCGTCTTCCTTAGTTGCAAAGACTTTAAGAATATATCTCCCTTTTTTTAAGTGACTTACATCGATTAAGGTTTCTCCATTGATAAGAGAGCCACGAAAAATCAAATTTGAATTAAAGTCAAAAAACTCGTATTGATTTTTAGTACTTCTATGGGTAGAAGTGGTTTGTTTTTGTTGAATGTAGAGGCGTTCTGTACTTGGATTAGGATAG
>PXBV01000159.1 GCA_003565575.1 Psychroflexus sp.
ATAGTAGCCACTCCCCTCTTTAGATGAAACGCAATCAATACTTGAGCAGCGCTAACTTTGTGCTTTTCAGCTAGGTCTTTTACAACTGGATTGTTTAGTAGGGAAGGCTCATTTTCAGCTTTCATCGCTTCAGATCTGTCTTGACTTCCCAGTGGTGAGAAAGCAGTAACTAAAATGGCATTATCTTGACAGAATTGAACTAAGTCTTCCTGCCACAAATACGGGTGTAATTCTATTTGATTCATTTCTGGAACGTAATCTGTAACCTTCATCAATTCAGTAAGCTTCTTTTTACTAAAATTGGACACACCTACGTGTCTAACCAAGTTATCAGTTTTTAAATTTACCATTGCTTCCCAAGTTTCTTTTAGGGGAATTTCTTGTAGAGCAACAAAATCATCTGATGATTGCGGGAAACCTTCCAAGCCAGGTTTAAAAGCCACAGGCCAATGCATGAGGTACAGGTCTAGATAATCCAACTGCAAATCGTTTAAGGTTTTTTCTAAAGCTGGTAAAACATCTTCTTTCCTATGGGCATTATTCCATAACTTAGAGGTAATAAACACATCAGTTCGGTTGATAACTCCTTCCTCAAACACTTGTTTTAAAGCTTCGCCTACTTCTTTTTCATTTTGATAAATATATGCACAGTCAATATGTCTGTATCCTACATCTAGGGCGTGTTTCACTGCTTTTCTCACTTCACCAGGTTTAGACTTCCAAGTTCCTAAACCTATGGCTTGTATTTGATCTTCGTTGTTGAATCTTAGTAGCTTCATTACATCAATTTGTTTTTTAAATTACAACTTCATATTGAAACTTTTGAAATGATTCACGAAGTTTTAACGGTCAGACTTATCTTTAGATTCCTGTTGTTTCTTGGCTTTCTTTTTTGCTTTTTCCTTTTCCTTTTTATCTCTTTCTTTTTGAGTTTTAGCACTAAATCTTCGTTGCTCATTCAGCTCTTCTTGTGCTTTTAGTTCACTTTCTGGAATAACTTTAAGAAAAGAGGGATGTTGTTCTATTGCAAATTCAATTTTCTCTACAATGCTTTGAATTTCTTCATTCTCATAATCAATATCTAGAGGATCTTTAATAACCATAGATTGCAGAATATTTCGCTTTTTAATTCTAATGCCTTTTTTATCAAAAGATCTCCTAAATCCATCTATTACTATAGGAATAACAATAGGCTTATACTTTTTTATAATAAAGGCTGTCCCTTTCCTTATGGGTTTCCAAGGTTTGGTAGTGCCTTGAGGAAAGGTAATGACCCAACCATCATTTAAGGCCATACCAATATTGGAAATATCGCTCATTTTCACTTGTCTATTCACGCTTTTACCGTCTGCTCGCCAGGTTCTATCAATACTTATAGAGCCAGCATACGCCAAAACTTTGGGGAGTAAACCTTTTTTCATGGTCTCTGCTGCAGCAACATAATAAATATTAAGTTTGGGGTCCCACAAATAGCCTACATTTTTTATGTTGTCTACCCTGCCGCTTAAGGACGCGTTAAAAACATGATACATCGCAACTACATCTGCAAAATACGTTTGGTGATTAGAAACAAACAACACGTTTCTATCTGGTAAATCTTTTATGATAGACGAACCCTCGATTTGAAGTTCATTAAATCCTTGATATCGCTGATGGGTTAAGCCCCCCATGATTCTTATTAACCATTTCTTTAAAAATAAATAATGTCCAAAAGGATTTTTTTTGAATAAGCCCATGTTTCAAAATTGATTTACAAATATACAGCTTTATAGACTTATGCCACCCGTACAAAAATCTCACGTATTTCACTTAGTATCATTGCTGTAGCTCCCCAAACCACATTTCCATTAAAATTGTATGCTGGTACTTCTACTAGTTTTGCGTACGAAGCGTCTATGCGTTCGTTGCAAAAATTCGATTGGTCTAAGCACATCGACAAGGGAATTTCTAAGAGAGCTTCCACTTCGCTTTCTTGCAGTTTAAAGTTAGGTTCCTCTTCCATGATACCTAAAAAAGGATACACCAAGAAGTTAGAGGGCGGTATGTAGAGTTCTGTAAGCGCTTTTATAACCTTAATTTGATTTGCTGGTACACCTATTTCTTCTTCTGTTTCTCTTAATGCAGTAGTTTTAAAATTTTGATCTTCCTCTTCATACCTACCACCAGGAAACCCTACTTGATTGGAGTGAACTCCTTTGTAAGTTTTTCTTAAAATGAACGCCATATAGGTTTCCCCTTGTTTGGGATATAACAAGGACAGCACCCCAGCATGTTTTGGATTTTTATGCTTAACATTTAAAGCCTTTAGCTCATCTTGACGAAACAAAGGCGCAAGTTGATAATGAAATTGTTCGCCAGGAAGTTCAATTTTCTTTAATTTTGAAACTAAATTTTGTAAAGATGAAAAATCCATTTCTTATACTTAGTCTTATCGTTTTATTAATGGCCTGTAAAGAAAACAAAGATAATTCAACTAAAAAAATAGAAGTTGAAAAAGAAATGAATGAACCTACTATTGAAATCAATATCCCTTCCAACGGAGAAACCGATCAAGATTTGTCTAAAATACAACGTATTGAGCAAGAAGAGTTAATGCCTTTTTTAAGAGCTTACGCCAAAGACCATCAAGAAACAGTAGTGGAAGTTGAAACAGAATATGGCAATTTTCAAATAGAACTTTTCCCTGAACCTGTCTTGCATAGAGCCAATTTTTTGAGACTTGTAAAACTTGGGTATTTTGACACTACAGTATTTCACAGAGTTGCAAATGATTTTGTAGTACAGGGTGGTAATAGTGATAGAATGGCCACCAGCCAATTTAGAAAAGCCATAGGAAGTTATTTGATTCCTAATGAATCTAGTTCAAAATATAAGCATGATTACGGTATGGTATCTGCAGCTAAATATTCTGAACAAAACGTCAGTAATGCTTCATCTCCCTTTGAGTTTTTTGTGGTAACCAAACCCAATGGCGCATATCACTTAGATGGAGATCATACTGTATTTGGTAAAGTCATTTCTGGAATGGAAGTTCTAGAAAAAATTGACGACCTAGAGACAGATGGAAGTGAATGGCCACTTTCCAACGTTGGCATGGATATCAAGGTAATCAGGTAAATCTGAATAGGTTTCTAGGTTAAATACCATTACCAATAATCTTCAATATCTTCGTCTTTTTTATAAATAGAGGGTAGCGAAAGCTTAAAAATAACTGCAGATAACCTTATGGAAATCACGATTAAACCCGAAATAATAAAAATCAAGCTCACTGGCAGTTTTAACTTTAGAAGTACAAAATAGCTTAACCCACCCAAAATACAAGCTGTTGCATAGATTTCCTTTCTGAATATTTGTGGAATTTCATTACAAAGAATATCTCTTATTACTCCACCAAAACATGCACTCATTGTTCCCAATGCAATGCAAATAATTGGAGAAAAGCCTTGCGCAATTCCTTTTTCTACACCAATGACGGTATAAAGCCCTATTCCTAACGTATCAAAAAGGAAAAGTGACTTTCTGAGATAGGATAATTTCTTTCTAAAAATAACAGCAAAAACCGTACTTATAATAATCACATGAACATAAAGTAAATTTTGCATCCACATCACAGGTAAGCCCAACAACACATCCCTAAGGGTACCCCCACCTACGGAAGTTACAAAAGCTATAATAAGAATACCAAAAGCATCCATTTTCTTTTTTAATGCTGAAAGTACACCAGAGATTGAAAATGAAACTACTCCTAAAATGTCTAAAATAAGTAGATAATCCATTAATGAACGTTATAGTATTGAAAGTCTTTCAATACAATTTTTATAAAGGTTGAAGAAGATTGCGTTGGTTCTACCCCTAATTGTTTAGCTACTTTATCTGCCAATTTGATTATAATTTTTTCATCGCGTTTCTGAGTTGCCTTTTCATAAATAGATTTGATACGTCTTATGTCTTTATCTTTTAAACTTGCTACTTGTGCGTAATGTGGAGTGTAGTTGTCATCAATTTCAAACCACGGTATTTTTTTAAAACCTGTTTGTCTTTGTTCTGAAATTACAGTAGTTTTAGCTGCAATATCACCAAGGCGTTGCCCTTTACCTGTAAGTAAAATAGTTGCAATGGCCACTCCTCCACTTGTAAAACTTACATCAATGAACCTCATGAGCCAGCGGAGCAAAAAAGAAGAAAACTGCGGTGGTGAACCATCTAAATTGACTACTCTTATCTTCATAGTCACTTTTCCAATACTTTGTCCATTCATAAACGTTTCCATGAGTAAGTGGTACAAAAAAGGAGGCAAACCCAGTACCATAGACGTCACAGCTCCTTCAAAAGGTGAAACATTTAATAGACCACTCATAATAGCAATCGTAGTCAACACATAGGCTACAATAACAATAACATCAATAAGGTAAGCCAAAATCCTGTCCCACACAGTGGCCACACGTAGATGAATCTTAACATTTTGTGCCGTTTCTATTTGAAAATTACTCATAGATTGCTTTTCTTTGGATAAATTATACTCTAATGCGGGAATCGGCTTTTGTGAAGCAAAATAAAGACAAATGGTTAACATTCGAAAGTCTTGTTCAAAATAATATTAGTATTTCTCCAAGTGAAGTATCTAATATTTATGTAGAGCTCACAGAAGACCTCAACTACGCTCAAACGTTTTATCCAGAAAGTGAAACGCTAGCCTACCTCAATGAGCTTTCTGTAGCTGCTCATCAAAAAATTTACAAAAGCAAAAAAGAGTCAAAAAACAGAATTTTTCAGTTTTATTTAAAAGAATTCCCTCTGTTTTTTTATCATCACCGTTCCACTTTATTACTGGCTTTTATTTTGTTCTTAAGTTTTAGCATTTTGGGGGCTTATTCTGCTTCCGAAGATGATGGTTTTGTAAGACTTATTTTGGGCGATGCTTATGTGAATAAAACGCTATCTAATATTCAAAAGGGAGACCCCATGGCCATATATAAAGAAGCCAATCAAACCGATATGTTCCTAGGCATTACCATCAACAATATAAAAGTGGCGCTTTTCGCTTTTGTAGCAGGTCTTCTAGCTGGCTTAGGAACAATTTACATCCTCTTGCAAAATGCAATTATGCTAGGGTCATTTCAATATTTCTTTTATGACCAAGGTTTGCTTTGGGAGTCTACAAGAACCATCTGGATACATGGCGCTATAGAGATTTCCGTTATTATTGTTGCTTCTTGCGCTGGCTTAGTGACAGGCAAAAGTTTACTTTTTCCAGGTACTTATACCAGGTTAGACGCGTTTACTAAGGGCGTAAAATCTGGATTAAAAATTGTGATAAGTACCATTCCATTTTTTATTATTGCTGGATTTTTAGAAGGATTTGTAACCCGACTTACAGGTATGCCAGATTGGCTAGCCGTTTTTATCATAAGCGCTTCATTCATTTTAATTATTTATTATTACGTTATTTTACCACAATTAATTTATACCAATCATGCAAAACAATTACATTAACTTCAAAAAAGAACGAGATTTTGGTTCAATCATTTCAGATACCTTCACATTTATAAGGTATGAGTATAAGACTATTTTTAGACTTTACCTCAAGCATGTAGGTTGGGCACTTCTGCTTGTACTTGCCACTAGTGCTTATTATCAATATGATTCCTTGAGGTTGAGTGACGATTTTTCTAGCTCCGGCGGTTTTAATGAGTACGTGATTAATTTTTTGCTGCAGACCAGTGTCTCGCTTTTACTACTCATAGTAAGTTCTATTGTTTACTCAGCACTGAGCTTTACTACAATCAATAGTATCATAAAAAGTTACGTCACTCATGAAGGTGAAATCAAAGAAGATGAGGTTGGTAAATTTGTTAACCGGTTTTTTTCTACCAGCTTAGTAGGCATGCTAATCTTTGTAGTTTTAGTTAGTATAGGAATTGCACTTTGTATCTTACCAGGTATTTATTTAGCAGTACCATTAATTTTGTTATTTCCAATTATTGTTTTTCAAGAAAAGACCATTTCTGAAGCTTTTACTGAATGTTTTCAACTGATTAAACAAAATTGGTGGATTAGCTTTGCAACGCTTATCGTCGTTAGCATTCTAATTTCACTTATTGGTGGATTATTTCAAATCCCTATCATTGTTATAAGTGGCTTAGAAGCCTTAACCTCTATAGAAGAAGGAGCCAACGGCACAGGCACTCAAAACTTAGCCTCCAATTGGCTTTATATGTTGTTATATATACTGGCCAGTTTAGCTCAATACATACTGGGATTGGTAACGCTTATAACTGTAGCTTTTATTTATTTCAACCTTAACGAGTACCACAACAACACAGGAACCCTAGAAGACATAGACAGCATTGGTAGCTAAAACAAAATCCTTTTTATATTGCTTTGTCCTCTTTTTTATTCTGAATTTAATAGGGGTTCATTACACGTGGGCTGCTATTCAGCTTCAAAAAAGCGATAGCCTCATGTATAGTCCTAAGGTTGTAGAATTTGATAAATCCATAATCGAATCTTATCAAGCAGATGAGAATTTCAATTACTTTAAAAACCTTCAGGAAGAATCCGCATGGAATAAATTCAAACGCTGGTTAAGCTTACAGTATCAAAAATTCATGGACTGGTTATTTTCTGGCATTTCTGAAGGAAACTTTTGGAACTATTTGGCCTTTGTTCTTAAACTCTTACTCATCTTAGGCTTAATATTACTCGTAGCTTGGCTTTTTAGCCGTTATTATATAAAAGGACTTAAACCAAATTCAAAACTTGAACCTGACATTGACATGTCTAATGAGGAACGTCTGATACAGAAAAAAGACTTGACAGCACTTATAAAAGACGCTGAAGCTGAGGAAAACTACAGGCTTGCCACACGCTATCTGTTTTTAAACACTTTAAAATACCTCAAGGATTATGGCTTCATAGATTATCAATATGAAAAAACAAATGCAGATTACCAATTTGAGCTTCAAACAAGCCCTTTGAAAGCTCAATTTGAATTCACATCTAGGTTTTATGAATTTGTGTGGTACGGAGATTTCAACTTAAATTCTAAAGAGTTTCAAACAGCTAAAACTCGCTTTGAAAACATGATTTTAGAAATACAAAACACTCAGCCTAATGGATAGAAAAATAAAACTTTTCCTGTTGGGTTGCTTTGTGCTATTCATCTTTATCGTAATTTTAGACACCAACGCAGAGGAGCCTGTAGACTGGACGCCTAGCTACGTACATACAGACGATAAAGCCTTAGCTACAGAAGTTTTTTACCAAAGTTTACAAAACCTTACTCAAACTATCAAGCATTATGAAACCTCGCCATTTGAAGTTTTTCAAGACAGCGTAAGCCCTAGAGGATCTTATTTTTTTCTAGACCAGTATGTGAATCTTACGCCAGAAGAAAGTCATTATATTATGGACTGGGTATCCTCTGGGCAAACAGCTTTTATCAGCTCTGAAGGTATTCCTAAATTGATTTTAGACACTTTAGGTCTGGATGTTAGTTTTTACGTAAGTAATTCAACAATAGAATATCAACCTAGTTTTAACCTTAAAAGTCCACAACTTCAATTACCTGAATTTAAACCCTCAAGAAAAAAGTTTGAATACCTTTATTTTTCTGAAATTGATTCTTCAGCAACTCAAGTTTTGGGTCTAGTTAAGCCTTTTGATGAAGATCAAACTCAACATACCAATTATATAAAAGTAAACTTTGGTGAGGGTCAATTTCTACTGCATTTAGCCCCTCAAGTGTACACCAATTATTTTATGGTAGACAAAAACAACAGTCAATATACTGCTAGAACCTTAAGTTATTTAGACCTAAATGCACCTCTGCTTTGGGATAATTACTATAAGTCTGGCAAGCAAACCAATACCAACCTTATGTATTATTTGCTCTCCAATCCCAACTTAAAGTCTGCCTATTACCTTATTATTTTTACATCCTTATTATTTGTATTCTTTGCAGGAAAACGAAAACAAAGGCCCATCCCTATTCAACGTCCATTTGAAAATAAGACCTACGAGTTCACCCAAACCATTGCTGGAATGTATCTGGATAAAAAAGACCATAAAGCCATTGCTGAAAAACAAATTAAAAGTTTTTTGGAGTCTATCAGGTCTACCTATCACTTACAAACCTCACGCATAAATGAAGCGTTTCTAGAAGATTTAGCTTCAAAAACCACTAAAGATTATCAAAAATTAAAAGAAATATTTGAATATATTCACTATATAAATTCAGCAGAAATAATAAGTGAACAAGAATTGAAAGCTTTAGATAAAAAAATGACATCACTCAATATTTAAATTATGCAAGACGAAAATTCATTGGAGTTTAATAACAGAATTCCGTTAGAAGACTTAAAAGCTTCAGTAGAAGACATTAAGAAAGAGCTATCTAAAATTATAGTTGGCCAAGAAGATTTTGTAAATTTTCTTATTGTTGGTTTATTAACAGACGGCCACGTTTTAATAGAAGGAGTGCCAGGAAT
The DNA here is from genome assembly GCA_003565575.1 of Psychroflexus sp. Lineage (GTDB taxonomy): Bacteria > Bacteroidota > Bacteroidia > Flavobacteriales > Flavobacteriaceae > Psychroflexus. Next base: position 8,490 of record PXBV01000159.1, read on the forward strand.
TGCTAAAACCATTACTTCAAAACTCTTTGCTAAATCCATTGATACTGAATTTAATAGGATTCAATTTACACCAGATTTAATGCCCAGCGATGTATTAGGAACTTCTATTTTGAAAGCCGACCAATCTGATTTTGAATTCAAAAAAGGACCTATTTTTTCAAACATAGTATTGATAGACGAAATTAATCGTGCTCCAGCCAAAACACAGGCCGCCTTATTTGAAGTGATGGAAGAGCAACAAATTACCATGGACGGAAAGGAGTACAAAATGCCCCCACCTTTTATGGTAATTGCTACGCAAAACCCTATAGAACAAGAAGGAACTTATGCGCTTCCAGAAGCTCAACTAGACCGTTTTTTATTCAAAATAAAAATAGACTATCCTAATCTAGAGGAGGAAGTTGATATATTAAAACTTCAACACCAACGTAAATCTAAAGATGCGTTGGATGAAATCCAAACGGTCATTTCTGTAGAAACACTACTGAAGTATAAAGATCAAATTCATGATATCATTGTAGAAGATAAAGTGATGCAATACATTGCAGAAATTGTGATACAAACCAGAAAGCACCCCCATTTATTGCTTGGAGGATCTCCCCGCGCTTCTTTAGCAATTTTAAAGGTATCTAAAGCGCTTGCTGCAGTTCAAGGCAGAGATTTTGTAACTCCAGAAGACGTAAAATTAAGCCTTAAGCCTATATTAAATCACAGAATCATACTTTCTCCTGAGAAAGAAATGGAAGGTACCACACCAGAGCAAATTATAGAACTCATACAAAAATCTGTTGAAATTCCTAGGTAGTGAAGCACTTTATCTCATCCCTTTATTTTAGTAAACGAGTCTATATAATCCTTTATGGCTTATCGGGATTTTTTTTACTCTCCTTTTGGTTCAGTACGCTGTTTCTCATCAGTTGGGGTTTGTTGATTATTTTCATTACCATTTTACTCTCAGACCTGATTAGGCTTTATATAGGTACAAAATTTTCAGCGTCTAGAATACTGCCAGATAAGTTCTCAAACAGTGATGCCAATCGGGTTGATCTTCGTTTTCAAAATCAATACGTATTTCCTATTCGTTTAGAAATTATCGATGAGATTCCAGTGCAATTTCAGAAAAGAGACTTTCTAAAAATCATATCCATGCCACGCTTGTCCACTAAGCGTTTTACTTATACATTGACGCCACTAAAGCGTGGAGTCTACACATTTGGCTACCTCAATTGTTACGTAAGCACCGCTTTGCAATTAATTAAAAGACGCTATCGATTTGAAGCTAAAGTAGACGTTAAAGTATACCCTTCGTTTATTCAAATGCGAGCATTAGATTTTCTTTCTATTGACCAAAAAATGAGTCAATATGGGATGAAAAAAATCCGAAAGATTGGCCATACCATGGAGTTTGAGCAAATCAAAAATTATGTGATAGGAGATGATATAAGAACCATCAATTGGAAGGCCACAGCAAAGCAAAATAACTTGATGGTCAATCAATATCAAGATGAAAAATCCCAACCCATCTACACAATTATTGATATGGGTAGAGTCATGAAAATGCCTTTTGAAGGCTTATCCCTTTTGGACTACGCCATAAATTCATCACTTGCCTTTAGCAATATCGCTTTAAAGAAAAAGGACAAAGTGGGCATGCTTACGTTTTCAAATTCAGTTGAAAACTTTGTCCCCGCAAAAGCAAAAAAAACTCATTTAAACACCTTATTAGAGACTCTATACGGCATAGAAACCAACTTCTTGGTTTCAGACTTTAACCGATTGTACGCGCACAACAAGCGAAGGATAACACAGCGAAGCCTGTTGATGCTTTACACCAATTTTGAACATCTGAATAGTTTAAAAAGGCAAATGCCCTATTTAAAAGCCTTATCAAAATCGCATCTATTGGTTGTAATCTTTTTTGAAAATACGGAATTAGATGAATTAGCTTCAAAACCAGCTACAAAACTGACAGAGATTTACGAAAAAACTATTGCAAAAGAGTTTATTTACAACAAACAATTGATGGTAAAAGAGCTAGAAAGACATGGAATTCAAACCGTTCTTACTCCACCCAAAGCCTTATCTGTAAACACTATCAATAAATATTTAGAAATTAAAGCCAGAGGACTCATATGAAAATCGTTTTTGCAACACACAACCCCAATAAAGTCAAAGAAATTCAAGACTTGGTTCCAAATCATATTCAGGTCAAATCTTTGTCGGATATGAATTACCTTGATGAAATCATAGAAGATGGAGAAACCATTGAAGCTAATGCAAAGATTAAAGCAGAAGCCGTTTCAAAGTTATTTGATCTTCCTTGCTTTGCAGACGATACGGGGCTTGAGGTTGCTGCCTTGGGAGGAAAACCTGGCGTAAAGTCTGCTAGATATGCAGGAGATGATAAAAATGATGGAGCCAACATCAAAAAATTACTGGAACAACTAAAAGCTAAAAAAAACCGAAGCGCTCAATTTAAAACAGTTATTATTTATAAAAATGGCGACACAGTAAAAGAATTTACTGGAGTTTGTGAAGGTAAAATTTTAGAACAACCTATTGGAAATAGTGGTTTTGGGTATGATCCTGTTTTTCAACCCAAAGCTCACACTCAAAGTTTTGCAGAGATGACGGCAGAAGAAAAAAACAAAATAAGTCATAGAGGAATTGCGTTTCAGAAACTCATCAAATTTCTAAGATCCTAAAATAAAAGACAATAGTTCATATAACCAGTTTAGGAATACGTACCTTTGCACCTATTTTTAAATTACTTATGACTACATTTGAATCATTAGGCTTAAGCCCTGAAATTTTGAAAGCAATTCAAGATTTAGGATTTGAGTCTCCAAGTGAAGTGCAGGAACAAACTATTCCTGTTTTACTTGAAGAGCCTACCGATATGGTAGCGCTAGCCCAAACAGGAACTGGAAAAACCGCAGCATTTGGTTTTCCACTAATTCAGAATATCGACCTTAATTCTAAGAAAACACAGGGTTTAATTCTTTCTCCAACGCGTGAGTTGTGTATGCAAATTACCAACGAGCTAAAACAGTATGCCAAGTATTATCAAAACCTCAATACTGTTGCGGTTTATGGTGGTGCCAGCATTACCGACCAAGCCAAGCAAATAAAAAGAGGAGCGCAAATTATTGTAGCTACTCCTGGACGTATGAAAGATATGATCCAAAGAAATATTATTGATATTTCAAACATCAACATCTGCGTATTAGACGAAGCTGATGAAATGTTGAATATGGGATTTTTTGAAGATATTAAAGAAATTCTATCGCATTCATCAGACCAAAAAAACACTTGGTTATTTAGTGCTACGATGCCTAAAGAGGTATCGATTATCGCTAAAAAATTCATGAAAAATCCAAAAGAAATCACTGTTGGACAAAAAAATATTTCTACCAAATCGGTAAGCCATGAGTATTTTATTGTAAGTGGTAGAGACCGGTACAGCGCCGTAAAGCGCGTAGTAGATGCCAATCCAGATATTTACGCAGTCATTTTTTGTAGAACCAAAAGAGACACTCAAAAAGTAGCAGAAAAACTTATTGAGGATGGTTACAGCGCATCTGCACTTCACGGAGATTTGAGCCAGGCACAAAGAGACATGGTGATGAACAGTTTCAGAAAGAAACAAATTCAGATGCTGGTTGCCACCGATGTGGCCGCCCGTGGAATTGATGTGGATGACATCACTCATGTCATCAACTATCAACTCCCAGACGAAATTGAAACCTACACGCACCGAAGTGGAAGAACAGGACGCGCTGGTAAAGAAGGTAAATCTTTAGTGATTGTTACCAAAAGTGAAGTCAGAAAAATAAAGCAGGTAGAAAAAATAATCGGTCAGAAATTTACTCAAGAAGAGTTACCATCTGGAGATGAAATCTGCAAGCGACAATTATTCCACTTGGCTGATGAAATCAAAAATACAGAAATAAATTCTGAAATTGATGCGTTTATTCCTGACTTGGAGGCTCAATTTGAAGACTTAAGCAAAGAAGACATCATCAAGAAATTCTTTTCTGTAGAGTTTACAAGGTTTCATAATTACTATAAAAACGCCCCTAAAATCACTCAACACAGTGTAGATGAATCCTATTCTGCTGGAGGTGGAGATTATGGTGATGAAACTCGATTCTTTATCAATATTGGAGAAAAAGATGGTTTCAATTGGATGTCTCTAAAGGATTTCCTTAAGGAGCAATTAAATCTAGATAGAGATGGTGTAGCTAAGGTGGATGTGAAAAACACATTTTCATTCTTTAATGTACCCACTAATGATGTAGAAAAAGTGCAAAGTACGTTTGAAACCTTCAAGCTGAAAGGCAGGCATGTCAATGTTGAAATTACCAAAGATCAAAAAAGTGGAAAAAGTAAAAAATTTGGGGGCGACCGAAAAAGAAGCGATCGTGGGTCCAGAAAACGCTTCGACAAAAGTAAATCTTCAGATTTTAAAGGAAAAAAGTCAGGCGGTAATAGCGTAAAAAGTTCGTTTGAAAGAAGAAGAAAAAAAAGCTAAATTAAATTATAAAAAGTCATTTTGATGTGAGTAAATTACATCGAAATGACTATTTTTATTCTATGGATTACAAGATTATATTTCTCTTCACCTTCTTACTTGGGATCAACTCCTTAACTTGGAGTCAAAACGAAGAGCAAGAAACCATTACAGGAGTTGTTATGAATGCTTCCAATGATAAGCCTTTGGAAAATGTCAATATTGTAAACATCAATACGGTAAAGGGATCTACTACAAATAAAGACGGAGTTTTTCAACTGAAAGCTAGCGTCAATGATACCTTATACATTTCCTATCTTGGTTTTAGATCTATTCAAGTAAAAATAACTGAAGATTGGACGCGTTTTGGTGATGTTAAAATCAAAATGACAGAGTCTGCCATTGCGTTGGAAGAAGTAAAACTTAAAGAAATACAACTTACAGGTTATTTAGAAATAGATGCTAAAAATATTCCGATATACGACAACTACAGATACAGTATTTCTGGACTAGATTATGCCTATGAAGGAGGAAATTATCAAAAAAGCGCCATATCTAAGGTTCTGCAATCCGTTTCCAATCCAACTGATTTACTCTACAAAACCTTTGGTAGAAAAGAACAACAAATGAGACGTCTACGTAAGATGAAACTTAACGAAAACATTAAAGAAATACTACAAGATAAATACGACAGAGAAACCTTGTCGGCTGTTCTACAAATCAGTAAAGACGACATCGATCAAGTTTTAGACCGATGTAACTATTCACGTGATTTTGTCACCACCGCAAACGATCTTCAGGTGCTGGACGCCATTAATGGTTGCTACGAAGAATATAGGGCCATAAACAGATAAATAGTTTGAAGCACATTAGCATACTTACTGGTGCAGGCATAAGCGCCGAAAGTGGTGTGAAAACGTTTAGAGACCATGACGGTCTTTGGGAAGGTCATGATGTTATGCAGGTTGCTACTCCCGAAGGATTTAAACAAAATCCAGAATTAGTTTTAGACTTTTACAATAAAAGAAGACAGCAGTTAAAAACAGTTTCTCCTAATCACGCTCATAAACGTTTAGTTGACCTTGAAAAGCAATTTAATGTGGACATCATCACTCAAAATGTAGATGATTTGCATGAACGAGCTGGCAGTTCTAAAGTGACACACCTTCACGGCGAACTTATGAAAGTGAGAAGTGTAAGTGATGAATCTCTTATTTACGATTGGACTGAAGATTTGAAACTCGGTGATGTCAATGATAAGAACCATCAATTACGACCACATGTGGTTTGGTTTGGCGAAGCTGTCCCAATGATGGAAAAAGCCATTCAAATTCTTCAAAAAACCGATATCATTATCATTGTAGGCACATCGATGCAAGTATATCCGGCTGCAGGACTTATCGATTTTGCTCCTGAAAACACGCCAATCTATTTCATAGACCCGAATCCATCTATACATCCTTCAAAACATATTCATGTATTAGCTGAAAATGCTACCACTGGTGTAGAAAAGGTCGTAAAACGGCTTCTTTCCTGATTTAATTTTATTTTAATTAATTACGTTAATCTTCAAGTCTCGTGGCAAAACTTGAATACAGTACATAAATCTATCTCATGTAGAGTTAATGTGAAATCGGTTTTAAGATGGTAAGCTTAGTTCTTAAGATTTCACAAACACCAAACAATTTCCTGATAAAGCTGATGAATTATCGGCAGGAATAAAATACTTACCAACAGGCTCACC
>PXBV01000378.1 GCA_003565575.1 Psychroflexus sp.
ACCTTTTGTAACCAATCAAAGCGATTTGAATGTGTATACCATTGGCGCTAACTTCAACCCAAGGCGAAGTATCGTCTTGAAAGCCAATTATCAAATTAGAGATAACCAACACCCTTTGTTGAACGGCCAATTTGAAGGTAACCGTTTTGAAATTGGTTTAGGCTTTATTTTTTAAATCTGAATAAATTTCAGAAAAGAAGAAAAAACGCATTTTAAGTCAACTTCTTTTGAAATAAAGTATACGTGGATAGAGGAAGAGTGACAGAGCCTACTTGCTCAAAACCAAGCTTTGCATAATAGCTACAAAGCTTCGGATTTTTGGAATCGGCATCCAGTCTTAAATATTGGCAACTTTCTGCCTTAGCTTCTTCAGCAATATGCTCTAGAATTAATTGACCAAGACCTTGACCGTTAAACTCTTCATTTACAACTAGTGAATGCACATATTTAGCTTTCTCTGTTTGCTTTCCCCAGTACATAAAATCTTTATCAATAATACGAACCATACCGATTTGCTGTTGAGCAGTATTATAAATGAAAAAGTATTCGTTTTGGCTTAATCCTTTTTTTACCCAATCTATTTTTTCTTCAGGCGGTTGCCTCCAATACTGCCAATGATCGATTTGCATTTTATGAATCTTCTCTGCTGCAGCTTGAAACACTGTGATAACTTCATCTAAATGCGCTAAGCCTATGGGTTTAAAAAAAAGTGTCATTGTATATTGAGTTATGAAATTGCTTTAAATATAAACTACTTTTGGAAGCCATAACGAATATTAAGTTGACCATTTTACTATGGTAATTTCAATTGATAAATGGTATTATACACAAACTTTGTATTTTGTGTTTTTTCTGAAATACATTCAGTAAAGATAGCAAGGCTATAATTCATCATAAATAAAGTCGATAGTATAAATGGCAAAGCCTCAAAATTTAAATCAAAAAAAAGTTCCTTGGCCTACCGAAGATGCCATGCAGCAAGTTTACGCCATGAAGCTTTGGGGCGGAGCAACTCATGATTATTTTTCTGGAAATGGCTCCCATGAGTCTAAACTTGTTGAGCCTTATGTGGAGGTTGTGCGTTTATTTTTATCATCGTTTGAATTTCCACCCGTAGTTTGTGATTTAGGCTGTGGCGATTTTAATGTGGGGCAGCATTTGGTGCAACACACTCAAAACTATATTGCTGCCGATATAGTAAAACCTTTAATTGACCGTAATACGACTAAGTTTCAGGCTCATAATTTAAAGTTTTTACATCTTAATATCTCTAAAGATCCGCTTCCTAAAGGCGATGTCGCTCTTTTACGGCAAGTCCTTCAGCATTTATCCAACAGCGAAGTACAACAGATTTTAGAACAACTTAAAACGTATAAATACGTCATCTTAACCGAACATCTTCCAGAAGGTGATTTTCAACCCAATATAGATATAATTTCTGGCCAAGGCACGCGCTTGAAGAAAGGGAGTGGAATTCAAGTTCTAGACGCTCCTTTTCATTGGCCTGTAAAGCAAGCGGAAACATTGTTATCGCTTAAACCCAAGGCTCATCCTGGTATAATTGAAACCATATTATATACCTTGTAATACGTTTTCGGGGTTAAAAATTTAAACCTTGAATTTAAATAAGAGATCATTTATCGATTATACTATTAGGTTGAAGGTTTAGTGTAGAAAGTATTTCATTTCACTAAGCACCCCTACGTAGTTTTTACGTACGTCATCTTATCCTATATACTACAAAGTGTATTAATTTTGATTAAAATGATTACAGTGATTAAAAATTACATTTTTTCAATTTTTATAGTAATTCCACTATTCATTTCTGCACAAGTGGGAATTGGTACAGATTCTCCGCATGAATCTGCAGAATTTGAAATAAGTTCAAACGACAAAGGAGTTTTACTACCCAAGTTAACAGAATCTGAAATGATAAATATTAATAATCCTACTGAAGGTTTATTGGTGTTTTGTACAACCTGCGATGTAAAATCATTTTATTTCTACGATGGTGAGTCATGGTTAAGTATTGTTAACAGCAAATCTTTTAACCGCGAATTACAGTCCATACATCAAGAAACTGGTACTGTAGTAAATGAAGTTGTTTCACCTACAGGAAAAATATGGATGGATAGAAATCTAGGAGCTTCCAAGGTAGCTAGTTCTCCTAATGATGCAGAAGCACGAGGGTTTTTATACCAATGGGGAAGAAAAAATGATGGGCATCAATTTAGGGATTCAGGAACACAAACTACCCCAATTGATATTGATGCTTCTAATCAAAATTTTATAATTTCTACCTTTACTTGGTACACTCAAGGACAATCTGTAGAGCATTTATGGGATGGTTTAAATGCACCTCATAATCCCTGCCCAAGAGGGTTTAGGGTTCCAACCCTGTCTGAATTAGCTGCAGAAAGAGCTGAAATTGAAACAGGACCAAACTCAAACTTTCTGGATTCACCTCTTAGGTTTGCTCATACAGGTTTTAGGAGTGATGAAGAGGGCAATATATTTAGCTTAACTATAGCTGGATTCTACTGGTCTTCAAACGAGCTTGGTGGTCAAAGTGCTGGTGACTTTAGGATAAATCATTCTGCCACAGATAATTTTCTAATGACCAGCCGTACAAGAAAAGGACATGCTGTAAGGTGTATTAAAGACTAAATAAATATGAAAATTTACAATACAAAAGCATTAGTAATGGTGTTGGGTTTAATCTGCTCCAATACATTATTTGCTCAGTTTTACATTGGGTCTCAAAGTGAAATTTACTCCACCAATGAATCCCTTATTTACTCAAATAATGATTTAGTGAATAAAGGAAGTGTTTTTTTGGAGAATGGTGATTTTTTAATCGATGCAGGTTACGATAACAGCCAGGGTTTTATCAGCTATAGCAATGCAAAGTTGAGTCTCGGAAACGGTGGTGCCAATTCAAATTCTTCAGATGAAATTCTGTTTAATGCGAATGAAGAAATTAATTCCTTAGTTATTAACAAACTGGGTGGAACAGCCACCGTTGTGGAAGGAAAGCTTAGTGTCCGTAATTCGTTAATTATTGAAGGAGATGGCAACTTGGAAGCCATGAATTCAATTCGCCTTAAAAGCGACGCCAACCAAACAGCACAGGTGCCACCGTCTCAAGCAACAGGAATTATAAATTTAGAAGTAGAACGCTTTATTCCCGAAGGGCAGCGTGCTTTTCGGTTATTAAGCTCTCCAGTAACTACTTCCACTTCCATTTATGAAAACTGGCAAGAGGAGGGTACCTCGCCAACAGGTTTTGGTACACATATTACAGGAGATAGCGGTGTTAACAATGGCTTTGATGGCACAGCCACCAATAATCCTTCTTTGTTTAGATTTGATAATACTCTTGTAGACCAAAGCAATCGAGCAGCCTGGCAAGCAGTGACCAATACC
>PXBV01000215.1 GCA_003565575.1 Psychroflexus sp.
ACTGGAGCTACCATTAGAATTAGAGGAAACAGTTCTATTAATGGTAATAATAACCCACTATTTGTTGTAGATGGATTTATTGTAGGAAATAATTTCAATTTAAACAACATCAACGTAAACGATATAGAATCGCTTGAAGTTTTAAAGGATGCTACGGCTCTTGCCATTTATGGTACTAGAGGTGCGTCTGGTGTTATATTAATTACTACTAAATCTGGGAAAAAAATTGGAACTGGTAAGCCTACCATTTCTGTAAATTCTTCTCAAACTGTGGATATCATGGCTAATGAAATTGAAATTCTTGGAGGTAGAGATTATGTGGATTACTTAAATGAAGCTAATCAATTGATACCTGGAACTCCCGTAGATGTAAATGGCACACAAGTACCAATTGGCTTTACAGATCCAAATGCACCTCTTCTTTTTGATGATCCGGATAACGTACAAACAACAGACTGGATTGACCAAGTTTCTCAAGTAGGAGCACGTCATGACACGAATATCTCTGTTTCTGGTGCAACTGAAAATTTGAATTACTTTTCGTCTTTAGCTTACTTCAAACAAGAAGGAATTCTAAAAAATTCTGGATTAGAAAGAGTGACCTTCAGAAACAATTTGGATGCTAATGTTACAGATAGATTCAAGATGGGACTTAGACTGAACATTAGTTCTTTCAAGCAAGAAAATAACAAGGTCAATTTTGGTCAAATAGTATCAGGTGTATCTCCAGCTCGTACTATATTTGACGATAATGGTAATTTTACGGGAACCAATCCATTAAGTGGAACTCTACAAAGCAATCCTGTAGCAGATTACCAGTTAAGAGAAAATCATAACTTAGTCACAAATATTGTAACCAACGCCTACCTTGAATATGAGGTAGTTGATGATTTGAAAATCAAAACTAACATTGGTGCTACCTTAAATTTCTTTAAAGGTAATAATTACGCACCTGGCGCTTTACCAGAACGTATTTTAAACAATGATATTGGTGGTTTTGCCAGTGTAAACACAAATGCAAGCAGAGATATTTTAAGTGAAACTACCCTAAATTGGAATAAAGATTTTGGTAAAAGTAGTATTAGTGCAGTAGGAGGTTTTTCGCTACAAAAAATTTCTTCTGAGGGCTTATCAGCTTCTGCATTAGGTTTTCCTAATGATGTCGTAAGCTTTAATAACTTAAGTTTAGGTTCTGACCCAGAAACTTTTCAAGTTAATTCAGGATATAACCAAAGAACATTGGTTTCTCAATTTGCCAGGCTTACTTACTCCTATGATGATAGATATGTGCTTACAGTAGTAGGTAGACGTGATGGTTCTTCTGTTTTTGAACAAGGCAATAAATATGCATTTTTCCCATCCGTAGGTGGTGCTTGGAATATTGATGAAGAACAATTTATGCAAGACGTTGATTTTGTAAATGGTCTTAAACTAAGAGCTAGTTATGGAATTGTGGGTGAGCAAGGGGTGAATCCATACAATTCATTAGATTTATTTAACCCTGTATTCAATTATTTCAACAATAACTTGGTCCCAGGGGTTGTAATAGGTACTCCTGGTACAACCGATTTACGATGGGAAACTACAGAACAATTAGACCTTGGTCTAGAAGCAAGCTTGCTGGATAACCGCATTTCTTTTGAATTAGGCTACTACAAAAAAGTAACTAACGATTTACTTTTGTTTAGGGATTTACCTGAAACAGCAGGAGGCCGAGTGTTGGAAAATGTAGGTAGTGTTCAAAACCAAGGATTTGAATTTATGTTGAATACGGTAAATGTAGACAAAAAAGACTTTAAATGGACTTCTACATTAACAGTATCTAGAAACCGAAGTGAAGTACTTGACTTGGGAGATGAGCAATTTATAAACATTCAGTCTACTGGTAACCAAGGCGGACCATCCGCAAGACTCATGGTAGGTGAACAAATGCCAGTATTCTTTGTAGCGGACTACTTAGGGACATATCAAGACCCACAGCAACTTATAGATGATGGGGTTGTAGGTAGAGAGTTTTTAGGTTCTCCTCGGTTCTTAGATCAAAATGGTGATGGAGTTATCAACCAAGAAGATTATATTGTTGCAGGAAGTCCAGAAGCTGATTTCTTTGGAGGTTTCAGAAACAACTTTACTTACAAAAATTTCAATTTAGACCTTTATTTCCAATATTCTTATGGTAACGACATCTTCAACACAGTTACACAACGTTCTCTTTTTGGAAGAGGTGACGAGAATATAGACCCTCGAGTTTTGGATAGATGGGTAGAAGGTGTGAATGAAACTTCAAATATTCCAAGAGCTGGAACTTCTCAAAGTGTATTTAGACCAAACAGTACCTTAAACATAGAAGATGGGTCGTTCTTAAGACTACAACAAGCTACCTTTAGTTACAATGTGCCATTAGAAAAAATAGGCTTACAGGATTCTTTAAACTCTTTAAATGTCTTTATCAATGGTAGGAACTTATGGCTGCTTTCAAAATTCACATTAGGAGATCCAGAAGTAAATCAATTTACTGGAGGTAGTGGATTTGGTTCTCTCTCGCAAGGATTTGCTGCAGGAGCTTACCCTTACCCAACGAGTGTAAGTATTGGAGTAAACGTGCAATTTTAAAAAATAGATGATAATGAAAAATATAAAATTTTATACAATATTATTAGTCTTGGGGTCATTTATGATTTCAGGCTGTGATGATTTCTTGGAGGAAGACCTCAGAGATCGAATAGCAACAGACAACTTTTACAATAACGATAAAGAAGCCATTCTAGCATCCAACGGATTATATCGTATTTTAGTAAGAGGACAAGGATTTTACGGTAATGGTGGTGTAAACGTACGTTTTTATACATTTGGCGCAGATGAAGTAGGCCCTAGTAGAAATGTTAATGCTGTTTTACACAATTACCTTTTTGCAGAAGGTGTAGCAGACGAACGTTCCCACTGGAGTACTATGTATGAAATGGTTCGTAATACAAGCTCAGTGATCGAAAATGTAGAGAATAATGAAAACTTATCTGAAGATGTTAGAAATCAAGTATTAGGTGATGCACTTTTTTTAAGAGCCTTAGCTTATTTTCACTTAACCAATATGTGGGGAGATGTACCATACTTTAGAACCTTATTACCACTAGACGAATTAGGGTCTTTAGAGCGCTTCCCGATGGAAGATATCAGAAGAGATATGAAAGAAGATTTAGAAAGAGCCATTGATTTGTTACCCGCTTCTTTCTCTGGAGGTGATTTAGGAAGAGCTACAACCTGGGCAGCTGCCACATTAAAAGCAAAATATCATTTATTTGATGAGGAATGGTTAGATGCGAGAGACGCATGTGATTATGTTATCGACAACTCACCACACCGCCTATTGGATAATTTTGGAGATGTTTTCAATCAAGATGATCCTACAGATCAGTTTAATGA
>PXBV01000189.1 GCA_003565575.1 Psychroflexus sp.
ACGGATGCAGATGTAGATGGTATGCACATTAGATTATTGATTATTACCTTTTTCCTACAATTCTTTCCAGAATTAATAAAAGAAGGCCATCTGTACATTCTACAAACTCCATTATTTAGAGTTCGGGATAAAAAACAAACCTTTTACTGCTATTCCGAAACTGAAAGGAGAGAAGCGATTAAGAAATTAAGAGGTAAACCCGAAATTACCCGCTTTAAAGGTTTGGGTGAGATTTCTCCAGATGAATTTAAAAACTTTATTGGGGATGATATCAGATTAGACCCAGTGATGCTAGATAAATATAAAAGCATTCCTGAAATTTTAGAATTCTATATGGGAAAGAACACGCCAGACCGTCAAAACTTTATAATTGATAATCTTAAAATTGAAATTGATCTTGTAGAAGAATTACAAGAAGAAATATCAGAAAACTAAACTAACCTGTAAATTAATATTTAGCCAAAACTACATAATTCTATGAGTGATGATTTAGATTTAACTCCAGAGTCTCAAGATAATTCCGATTTAACTTCTAAAGATGAATCTATAAAAGTAACAGGGATGTTTCAGGAGTGGTTTCTGGATTATGCGTCTTATGTTATTTTAGAAAGAGCAGTCCCAGCCATAGAAGACGGTTTTAAGCCAGTTCATAGAAGAATTTTACATTCAATGAAAGATTTAGACGATGGGCGTTATACCAAAGTCGCCAACATTGTTGGTCATACCATGCAATACCATCCTCACGGAGATGCCAGTATTGGAGACGCTATTGTTCAACTTGGCCAAAAGGATATTTTAATAGACACACAAGGGAACTGGGGAAATATTTTAACTGGAGACAGTGCTGCAGCTTCTCGGTATATCGAAGCGCGCCTATCAAAATTTGCACTAGATGTTGTTTTTAACCCAAAAACAACAGAATGGCAGATTTCTTACGATGGAAGAAAGCAAGAACCCGTTAATTTACCTGTAAAATTTCCAATGGTTTTAGCTCAAGGAGCTGAAGGGATTGCGGTAGGTTTGAGCACAAAAATTTTACCTCATAATTTTAATGAACTCATAGATGCCTCTATAAAACATTTAGAAGGAAAACGATTTACGATTTATCCAGATTTTACTACAGGAGGAATTATTGATGTGTCCAACTACAATGACGGACTCAGAGGTGGGAAGATAAGAGTCAGAGCAAATATTGAGATAAAAGACAAAAACTTATTAGTTATCAATGAAATTCCATATTCCACAAACACGTCAACACTTATAGACTCTATTTTAAAAGCCAATGAAAAAGGCAAAATAAAAATCAAAAAGATAGAAGACAACACCTCTTCAGAAGTAGAAATTTTAGTTCATCTGCCCAATAATATTTCTCCAGATAAAACCATAGATGCACTATTCGCATTTACCAATTGTGAAGTTTCTATTTCTCCATTAAGTTGTGTAATAATTGACAATAAACCACATTTTCTTGAGGTTTCTGAACTTTTGAGAAGAAGTACAGATCATACAGTCCATCTACTGAAGCGAGAATTAGAAATAAAACTTGGAGAACTTGAAGAGCAATGGCATTTTGCCTCCCTTGAGAAGATTTTTATAGAAAAACGAATCTACAGAGATATTGAAGAAGAAGAAACTTGGGAGGGTGTTATAGAAGCCATACACAAAGGTCTACAGCCTCATATTAAACATTTAAAACGTGAGATTACTCGAGAGGATATTATTCGATTAACCGAAATTAAAATCAAACGAATTTCTAAGTTTGACTTAGATAAAGCCGAAGAAAAAATTGAAGCCCTAGAAGGTGAAATTGAAAAGGTTAAATACAACTTAGACCATCTGATTGAGTATTCTATTGATTACTTTAAAAATTTAAAAGATACGTACGGGGCTGGAAAAGAACGGAAAACAAAAATTCAAATTTTTGAAGATATTGAAGCTACCAAAGTAGTCATCAGAAACACAAAGCTATACGTGAATAGAAGTGAAGGCTTTGTAGGAACTTCCTTAAAAAAAGAAGAGTACGTCACAGATTGTAGCGATATAGATGATATCATTTGTTTTACTGAGGATGGAACGATGATGGTGACCAAAGTAGGCGATAAAACCTTTATTGGTAAAAACATCATTTACGTTGGTATTTTCAAAAAGAAAGATAAACGGACGATTTATAATTTAATTTATAGAGACGGTAAATCGGGGTACAATTATATGAAGCGATTTGCAGTAACCTCCATAACTAGAGATCGTTCCTACAATGTTGGTCAAGATAAACCAGTTACAAAAGTTCTTTATTTTACAGCTAATCCTAATGGTGAGGCAGAGATAGTTACAGTGTTTTTAAGACAGAAAAAAGGTTTAAAACGACTTAAGTTTGACATTGATTTTTCTGAATTAGCCATTAAGGGTAGAAACGTTAAAGGAAACTTGGTTTCAAAGCTCCCAATAAAAAGCGTTGAGCTTAAAGAGGAAGGGGTTTCTACTTTAAAACCTCGAAAAATTTGGTTTGATGAAACCGTGAGGAGACTTAATGTAGATGAGAGAGGAGAACTTCTTGGTGCATTTAAAGGAGAAGACAGGCTTTTGATTGTGAGGCAAAACGGAATTTTAAAAACCATAGTCCCAGAATTGACTACTCATTTTGAAAATGATGTCATCGTTCTTGAAAAATGGATGCCCAAAAAACCAATTTCTGTAGTCTACTGGGAAGGTGAAAAAGAACGCTATTATGTCAAACGTTTCCTAATAGAGCAAACAGATAAAGATGAACTTATTATAACAGATCATCCTAACTCTCAATTGGAATTGGTCTCTACGGATTATATTCCACAAATTGAAATTGAGTATAAAAAGCAACGCGGTAAAGATAGGAAGGAGAATGAAGTGGTAAATCTTGAAGAATTTATAAGTATTAAAGGCATAAAAGCACAAGGAAATCAATTAACTCCAGAAAATGTTAAGTCTATAAACGTACTTGAACCAATCCCTCATGAAGAAAACGGAGAGGATACCAATGAAACGAATGAAAATGATGATAAGACATCAAACAATCAACAGTCATCATTATTTGATTAGTCAACTTTAGTCACTTTTCCTTTTTGCTTTTCGCTTTTGCCTACAATATTGTACTCAAAGGTATAAGAATTTCCTTCGGTAGAAAGAATTTTCATATGAATGGGCTGCTGCTCTGCTCTGTTTTTAGGATTGATTGATTTCAACACATATTCACAATCATTAATCCATCGTATTGACGCAGTATCCTTTTTACTCTTATAAATTTCAATTTCGATAGAATCGTTTCTTATAAAAGTCGTTTTAACTAAATCACCATCTAGATAAGTTTCAAATTCAAAAGTGCCTGTTTTAAACGCATTACATTCACGTTGACCATCGTAACAAGACACCAAGCTTAA
>PXBV01000005.1 GCA_003565575.1 Psychroflexus sp.
CAAGCGTACCATTTTTGAAGTGATTCAAAACATTTCTAAGCTAGATTTACAAATTAACAAAGGCACTCAAACAAAATTGACCAATTTTGTGAATATGATTCAAAGTTTTCAAATTCAAAACGAAAATGTAGATGCTTTTGAAATTGCTGAACTTGTGACTAAAAAAACTGGTCTGCTTCAAGAGTTTAAAAAAGATGGAACTCCAGAAGGTATCGCAAGAATAGAAAACATTGAAGAATTATTAAACGGTATCCGAGATTTTGTAGAAGGTCAACAAGAATTAGTGGATGCTACGGGTTCACTATCAGAATTTCTTGAAGATGTAGCTTTAGCCACAGATTTAGATAAAGATACCGCAGATGAAGATAGAGTTGCGCTTATGACTATACATTTGGCAAAAGGCCTTGAATTTCCCTATGTCTATATTGTGGGACTAGAAGAAGATCTTTTTCCATCTGCCATGAGCATGAATTCTCGAACGGATCTTGAGGAAGAAAGACGTTTGTTTTATGTTGCTCTCACCAGAGCTGAAAAAGAAGCCTATCTAACTTACGTTTTGTCACGTTACAGGTGGGGGAAATTGATAGATGCAGAACCGAGTCGATTTATTGAAGAAATAGACGAGCAGTACCTAGACTTTATGATTCCAAAGGATGATTATAGATACAAATCTTTAATTGATTCTGATATTTTTGGCGATGTAGACAAAAGCAAGCTAAGACAAACTAAACCGAGTAATGGAACTCCTCCTCCCAGTCATAAACCTACAGAGCAACAACTGAGAAGACTTAGAAAAATTAAACCTGAAGGAGAACCCGTCGCTTCTTCCCATAAAAGTAAACCTATTCAACTTAATGAGGGGCAAATAGTAGAACATAGTAGATTTGGAAAAGGTGAAGTCCTGAAAGTAGAAGGCATTGGGATGGATAAAAAAGCTGCCATAAAGTTTGAAAATGGAGGAGTTAAAAACTTGATATTAAAATTTGCACAACTTAAAGTTATAGCGTAATGTTATCAGTGCCCAAATTAATTATAGCGTTTTTATCAATATTTAGTATTTTATTGCTGGGCTACACCTTTTTCCTTGAAGAAGAGTCAGAGCTGAATAGATTGCTACATTACTATGATTTTGGGCTTTGTATGGTGTTTCTTTACGACTTTTTCCAACAACTGTATAAACGAAAGAAGCGCTGGCAATATTTCTATACCTATGGATGGTTAGACTTACTTTCTTCCATTCCTGTAATTGATCAGCTTAGATTTATAAGGATTCTCAGGATTTTTCGTATTCTTAGAATTATCAAGTCATTCAAAATTCTTTACAATTTTATTGTTTCTAATAAAAAAGCCAGCCTGTACGGCTTGATCATTTTTAGTTCTACTCTCATTCTGATTTTAAGTTCATCCTTTGTCTTGCATATTGAAAAAGATGTTGGTAATATTAAAACGGCAGAAGATGCCTTATGGTGGAGTTATATTACTATTACAACCGTAGGGTACGGAGATCATTATCCCGTTACCAATACGGGAAGACTTGTGGCTAGCATTTTGATACTTAACGGTATTGCCATATTTGGTGCCATTGTCTCTTATATCAATGAAAATGTAAATAAAATAAAAGAAAAATCGTCTCTGTGATTTTTTTTTTAAATTAGCTACTATAAATAATTCACTCATGGCAGAACTCATAAGATTATACGAAGAAAATCCTTCAGAAAAAGAGATTAAGCGTATAGCTAAAATACTTAAAAATGGAGGTTTAGTCATTTATCCTACAGATACAGTCTATGGTCTAGGTTGTGATATCAACAACACAAAAGCTCTTGAGAAAATTGCAAGAATAAAAGGGGTAAAACTTGAAAAGGCCAACTTTTCTTTTGTTTGTAAAGATTTGAGTAACCTTTCAGAATATGTTGCTCAACTAGATTCTGCTACGTTTAAAATTTTGAAACGAAACCTTCCGGGGCCTTACACATTTATACTCCCTAGTAATAATAATATGCCTTCAGTTTTCAAAAAGAAAAAAACTGTGGGTATAAGAGTCCCAGACCACAAAATTGCACAAATGCTAGTGGAACGCTTAGGAAATCCGATTATTTCAACTTCTATAAAAGACGAAGATGATGTAGTAGAGTACACTACAGATCCAGAACTGATTGTTGAGAAATGGGACAAACTAGTGGAGGTGGTAATTGATGCTGGATATGGAGATAACGTAGCTTCTACTATCATAGACCTCACACAAGCAGAACCAGAGCTTATAAGACAAGGAAAAGGCACAGCAGAAATTTAATACTAACCTACTGCTTTTTATTAAGTAAACTCAGTTTTATGTTGGAGCGAAATTGTAGCTTAGCGTCTTCGAGTTACAGCAAACAACAATATAAATAAGGCTAAGAAATTTGAAATTCTAGGTATAAAATCACCATATCTTACGTAGAAGGTTTGCCCTTCATACAAAGGTAGTTCCTGTTTTAAAATTGTTTTTTCATTATAAATAGACTTCTTCAAAATACTACCGTCTTTATCTATAAATCCAGAAATGCCTGTATTGGCACTTCTAGCAACCGCACGTCTTGTTTCAATAGCACGCAGTCTGGCGTAGCTCCAATGCTGAAGGTGACCTTGGGTATCATCCCACCACGCATCGTTGGTAATTATAGCTAAAGCATTGGCGCCATTTAAAACGTATCCATTTACAAATTCGCCATAAACGGATTCATAGCAGATTATTGGAGCTACATCAAACCCATTAGTAAGTTTGAAAACACTGCGCTCGTCTTGTGTTGTTTTCATGGCTACAGTACCGCCAAGATCTATCATGATATCACCTAGTAAAGGTTTCAGAATAGACTGGTAAGGAAAATTTTCAACTCCAACTACCAATTTGGATTTATGATAAAACTCGTGGTTTGCACCTTTTTTCTCAAAAACAGCACTATTGAAATCATTAAACCAAATGCCTTCTTTTAAAAAATTGCTTTGTGGAGATAGGGATGCTTCATCTCTAAGAATCTCATACATGGAAATACCAAACAAAATATTCAGCTGTTCATTTTTCTCAAGAAGCTGGCGAGAAAATAATTTAGCTTGAGAAAACCCATAATCCTTAATATCAATACCATTAGCAAACACAGTTTCTGGAGCAATCATAAGTTGCTCTTTATTCTTCAACAATGGTTCTGCAAGCGACTTGAGTTCGTTTGAAATCTTGTTATTATCTGTGTAATACTTTTCTGTGTAAGGGTCAATATTGGGCTGTAAACTTAAGGTCTCAATGCTGTATTCTGAATTTACTTCAGGTTTTATTAAAAGACTTAAGCCAATTGGTAAACCAATGATCAAGATACATTTTAAAGCAGTTCTTTTTACAACAG
>PXBV01000057.1 GCA_003565575.1 Psychroflexus sp.
TGGTTAAAAACATGGAGAAAAACGGCATCACACTAATAGATTGCCAAGTCTATACCAAACATCTAGAAAGTCTAGGTGCCGAAGAAATCAGCAGACATAACTTCTTAACTATTTTGCATTCTGAAGTTTAGGAAATTCGAGTTCCGTTTTTGACCTTATGATCTGGCGAAAGCAGCGAAATGCCTACAACAGCATCTACTGCACCCAAAACCAAACTCTCACTCATCATCGTAGCTATCTGTTTGGGTGGAAAATTGAGAACGGCAATGACTTGTTTTCCTAGGAGTTCTTCGGCTTTGTACAGCTTTGTGATTTGAGCAGATGAACGTTTGATGCCAAACTCACCAAAATCAATTTCAAGTTTTAAAGCAGGATTTCTAGCTTCTTTAAAAATTTCAGCTTTTAGAATTGTCCCCACTCTCATTTCAACATTTTGAAAGTCAGTCCAAGTCAAGTTGTGTTTTGAAGTATTCATCATCAATATTATATTTATGTTACCATATCAATTTAACCATTAAATGTCGCTCTATTAATAAAACTGCAACGAATCCGTCTATTTTAAACATTGAAAATCAAAGCTTTACTTCACATGAAATTCACAGATATAAAACGCTGATCTACGTAAATTATTGAAAAACATCAATATATAAATTTAAGTTTATTGCGAAAAGTTTTGTGGTCTTAGCGTTAACATAGGTAAGACGCTGATAAATAAATTATTTATACCTAGTAAATTGAAACAGATTAATTACTCAGAATTAAATAATCAATTCGGTACAAGTTTTATCTCTATTAAAATCAACTTAAAGTAACTTAAAGTCATCTTCTTTTACAATTGCCTTAACGAAGTAGATATCTATAAATCTTATGTTTACAAAAAAAATTATTATGAGTAAACAAGCCTTACTACAACCCACAAAAATAGGAGATTTAGAATTAAAAAACAGAGTGATTATGGCTCCTCTGACTAGAAATAGAGCTGATAATGAGCACAACGCCCCAACAGATTTACATGTAGAATATTACAAACAGCGAGCAAGTGCTGGATTGATTATAAGTGAAGGCTCTCAAATATCTTATCAAGCTAGAGGGTACATCAACACAGCGGGAATTCATAGACCTGAACAGATAGAAGGTTGGAAAAAAGTAACAGAGGCCGTCCATAGAGAAGGAGGGAAAATGTTTGTACAGTTGTGGCATGTAGGTAGAATTTCTCACCCCGACTTTCATAATGGGGAGAAACCTGTTGCACCAAGCGCCATCAACCCCAATGCTAAAAGTTTTACTCCAGAAGGCTTTAAAGACACCGTTGAGCCTAGAGCAATGACCACGGAAGAAGTGAGACTCACCATACAGGATTTTAAAAAAGCAGCCAAAAACGCAGTAGATGCAGGTTTTGATGGTGTGGAAATCCACTCGTCCAACGGTTATTTACTTCACCAATTTTTCAATAAATCTTCCAATCATCGCACAGATGAATATGGAGGGTCTATCAAAAATAGAGCTAGAATTTTATTTGAAGTCATAGATGCCATTAAAGTATTTTACCCAGAAAATCGAATTGGCCTAAGACTCAATCCATCACTTCATGGCATTTTTGGTATGGAAGCTGACGAAGAAACCATTCCTACGTTCGAGTATATTGTTAAACAACTAAATAACTATAAGTTAGCCTACATTCATTTATCTGAACCTTTTAATGATGTAAGTGACAAGGATTTTCTTGTTGCTAACATCGCCGAACATTTCAGGCCATTATACAATGGAAATTTAATGATCAATGCAGGCTTCAATCAAGAAAAAGGCAACCAAATCATTGAAGATGGTAAAGCCGACATGGTGGCGTTTGGAAAATTATTTATCTCCAACCCAGACTTAGCAATTCGATTTGAAAAAAATGCGGAATTGCAAGACTGGGATGAGGATACGTTTTACACTCCTGGTAAAAAAGGCTATACCGATTACCCAATGTTGGAAGAAAACTAATGTAATTTTGTTTAATTTTTAACAATAAAAGGTTTAACAATATTTATTTTTAGGTCGAAATTTATTCGACCTTTTTTTATGACTCATATTTCAAAACAAGACATCATCAATTTACCTAGCTTAGAGCGTATGCATCTCATCAATAGCTGCGGCGGCATCAAATCTGGGAACTTGATAGGGACACTTTCCAAAAGTGGAGTATCCAATCTAGCAGTGTTTAATTCTGTGATCCACTTAGGAAGCAACCCACCCATGCTCAGCTTTATGTTGAGACCCACAACGGTAGAACGGCACACGTACTCCAATTTTTTAGAGAATAATCAATTTACAGTCAATCACATTCATGAAAGCTTTGTGGATAAAGCGCATCAAACTTCAGCAAAATACGATGCCGATGTTTCAGAGTTTAAGGAAGTAGGATTAACTGAAGAGTACATTGAAGGCTTTAATGCGCCCTTTGTAAAAGAGTCCAAAATTAAGATGGGTTGCACATTTGTTAATGAATATTTTATCAAAGAACACGCCTGCCGATTGATTATTGGAGAGATACAACATATATTAGTTGAGGATGGCTTACAGCAGGAAGATGGATTTTTAGACTTAGCAAAGGCAAATTCAGCAGGAATTATCGGTCTTGATGGTTATGTAAAAACCAATCTTCTGGAAAGGTATGCCTACGCAAGACCGAATCAAGAACTGAAACCGCTTAAAAGCTAATGGCACATAAAAAACCCCATCTGCCAGAGAAAATTTGTACCACTTGTGGGTTAGCCTTTACCTGGAGAAAAAAATGGGCAAAAAACTGGGATAACGTAAAATATTGTAGCGAAAAATGCAGAAGAAACAAGACATAAACATCGTATGGTTTAGAAACGACCTACGCACCAAAGATCAAAAATCTCTTTACGAAGCCTGCCAACAAAACGAAAATATGCTAGGCGTTTATTGCTTTGACCCTAGACACTTTGAAACCACAAAGTATGGCTTTAAAAAAACCGAAAAATACAGAGCCAAGTTTTTAATAGAATCTGTAACCCAATTGCATGACAATTTAAAATCGCTAAACATCAGCCTTTGGGTAGAACATGGTGAGCCAGCAAAAATTTTTGAAAAATTAGCAGAAAGATACAGGATCAAAACTGTTTTTTTTCAAACCGAATGGACAGATGAAGAAAAACAAGTAGAGAATGAGGTTAAAGCCATTTTAGCTGAAACTGAATTTATCAACCACTACAATCAGTTTTTATTTCACCCAGAGGACGTGCCTTATGATGATTTTAGTCAGATTCCAGAGGTTTACACCAATTTTAGGAAAAGGTGCGAAAAGCAGTGCCACGTTAGGGAAGAAATCCCCGTACCAGACAA
>PXBV01000181.1 GCA_003565575.1 Psychroflexus sp.
AAATTCTAAACTACTAAATTCAGATTAAATGATTAATTATTAATATCTTAAATATGTTAACTAACACTTCAAACTAATGAAACACGCGTTTATTTTTGCTCTCAGCATCCTCTTTGTTTCCTGTGGGCCTTCTTATTTAGCTAATAAAATCGAAAAAAACTTTAAAGGTGATTGGAATTTAGAAAATATAGAGTTTCCAAACTCATCTGGCTTTTTTGACGTAGAGTTATACAATGTTGCAGACGTCAACTGTTTTGAGGGTTCAATGTGGAAATTTGTCTCGAACAATAACACAGGCGAGTTTAGTTTACTAAATGATTCTTGTACAGATGAAACTCAAAAGTTCACTTGGTACTTAGATCCTCAAACGGCAGAAAATACCTTTCCAGAAATCTTGTTTAAGGTTACAACTGGCGAGAAAGCAAGAAGAGTAAATAAAGGAACTCGTATAAGGGTTATCGCCTTAGATGATAACCAGATGATCTGGGAACAAGTAGCCAACTTTAATGGCAATGAAATTAAAATGCAAATGACATTCTTTAAAAATTAAATTATGAATTTATCTAAAACCAAAATTATTGGCCTTTTTTTAGGCTTAGCTGTATTGTTTGGCTCATGTGAAGCTGCAAAAAATACAAATAGAACACAGCGAGGTGGAGCTATAGGCGCTGCTGGTGGTGCTGTAATAGGTGGGGTTATTGGAAACAATACAGGTAGCGGAGACAATTCCGTTTTAGGTGCCATTATAGGTGGTGTTGTGGGTGGAGCTGCTGGAGCTTACATCGGTAACCGTATGGACCAACAAGCCAAGGAAATAGAAGAAGAAATACCTGGTGCTGAGGTAACTCGTGTAGGAGAAGGAATCAACGTTGTTTTTGATGAAAATTCTGGAATTTATTTTGAAACCAACAAGTTCGATGTCAATAATCAATCTGAACTTTCTTTATTAAAATTAATTAATATTTTTCAGAAGTATCCTAAAACCAATATC
The DNA here is from genome assembly GCA_003565575.1 of Psychroflexus sp. Classification (GTDB taxonomy): domain Bacteria; phylum Bacteroidota; class Bacteroidia; order Flavobacteriales; family Flavobacteriaceae; genus Psychroflexus. The sequence goes on from PXBV01000181.1 coordinate 992, forward strand.
ACTGTGGAAGGACATACAGACTCTACAGGTAGAGATACTTATAATATGGAATTGTCTAAAAAACGAGCTGAATCGGTAACTAACTTTTTAACTAGAAATGGAATAGATAGTTCAAGAATTCAAACCAATTGGTACGGTGAAGAGCAACCAAAATATGATAATGCAACCGCAGAAGGCCGTTCCAAAAACCGAAGAGTAGAATTGGCTATTGTGGCTAATGAAGAATTAAAGGAAGAAGCAAGAAACAGGTCAGAATAACTCTTAAAAAACACACTAAAAAAATCCTAATCTTAAGTTAGGATTTTTTTTATGACTAAATTTCGGCAATGAAACATTTTGACGTTATCATCATAGGAGGAGGTCTAGCAGGTCTTACATCTGCTCTAGACTTAAGCCAATCTGGATTGGAAGTATTGGTCATAGAAAAAGAAAATTACCCCAAACACAAAGTTTGTGGGGAATACGTTTCTAATGAGGTGCTTCCATATTTGAAACGCTTAGGATTAGATATTCTATCCACCAAAGCAGACCTAATTCACAGATTAGTTTTAAGTAGCAAAACAGGAGATTCTGTAGATGTAGAGTTGCCACTAGGAGGTTTTGGGATGTCTAGATATGCCTTGGATACTCTATTGTATGAAAAAGCTAAAGCTAATGGAGTAAGCTTCAAATTTGAAACTGCTACAGATGTTGTTTTTGAAAATGAACAGTTTCGTATCAAAACCAACGAGCAAGACTATTATTCTGATTTAGCCATTGGTAGTTTTGGAAAACGTTCTGCTTTGGATAAAAAGTTGAACAGAGATTTTATTCAGCAGAAAACACCATGGGTTGGCATTAAAGCACATTACCAAAGTGATGATTTTCCTGAGGGTGAAGTTCAATTACATAATTTTGATGGCGGCTACTGTGGACTTTCTAAGACTGAAACAGGGGCTGTAAACTTTTGCTATTTGGCACACTACGATAGCTTTAAAAAGGAAGCTTCAATTGAGAATTTCAATCAAAATATTTTGTCTAGGAATCCACATTTGAAATCATTTCTAGACAACTCAAATTTGCTTTTTGATAAGCATTTAGCAATTTCTCAAATTTCTTTTCAGAATAAAAAGCCTGTAGAGAACCATATTTTGATGGCTGGAGATGCTGCGGGACTTATACACCCACTTTGTGGAAATGGTATGGCCATGGCTATACATTCAGCAAAGTTAGTTTCAGATAAGATAAAAGCCTTCAAAACGCATCAAGACAGAAAGCAATTGGAAGCCAACTATAGCTTAATTTGGAATAAAACCTTCAGGAAAAGACTTCATTTTGGAAGTATATTTCAGCGTATTTTGCTTCAGCCTAAGTTTACAACTCTTGGTATGTCTATAGTTTCTAAAACTCCATTTCTTTTAAAAAAAATGATTCAGCAAACCCACGGTCAACCTATTTTATGAAATTAATTTCAACTAAAATAAGAAGCAAAGAGGAGGAAATCATGGACAAATTTGATTTTAAGGGCGAAGAACTTAAAAAGGTACTCCGTACCATAGATAAAATCAATACTAAACTTGGTGGACATCGGGTAACTCTAAAAGGAATTGAGAAGTTATTAGAAGGACAAAACAAAAAGAATTTGGTTATTGCTGATTTAGGTTGTGGGAGTGGTGATGCTTTACGCAACATTTCAAAATGGGCAAAAGCGAAAGGAATTGATGTTCAACTTATTGGTATAGATGCCAATCCATACACCATAGAGATTGCTCGAGAATGGTCTCAAGACTACAAAAACATTTCATACAGAGTTGTAGATGTTTTTAGTGATGATTTTGATAATTTTGAAGCAGATATCATTATCAGCTGTCTTACGCTACATCACTTTCAGGATGATTCTATAATAAGATTGCTACCTGTCCTTTCAGAAAAGTCAAATTTAGGTCTTGTTATTAACGATTTACAAAGAAACCAAATAGCTTACCAATTATTCAAGTTATATTGTTTAGTCTTTGTAAATTCAGACATTGCAAAGAAAGATGGTTTGACTTCCATTTTAAGAGGATTCAAGTCAAAGGATTTGGAACATTTCGCCAAACAATTAAATTTAAAGCACCACATTACATGGTATTGGGCATTTCGATACCAGTGGATTATTTATAGCTTATGAGTGTAAAAATACATACCGTTGCCACACAGACTCCACAATATTATAAGGAAACCAAGGATATTATTCCTTTTGTAGAAATGTGGCTAGCCGGTGAAGATGAGAGATTCCAAAGAAAAGTCATCAAAATTTACGAAGGCGCTCAAGTGGATAAACGCTATTCCATCATGGATCCAGAAGAGGTATTTACGGTGACTTCTTTTGAAGATAAAAA
>PXBV01000244.1 GCA_003565575.1 Psychroflexus sp.
AAGTCTAATTTAAAATAACATATTGAGAAAAATTTCCAGTGCATAACTTCATTAAGACGGCTAACTTCTTATTTTTGCAAATCGTTTCATAAAAAACAAGACATGTATAGAGATCACAATAACAGTGAGTTAAACCTTTCATCTATAAATAAAAAAGTCACCTTATCTGGCTGGGTTCAAAAAATAAGAGACAAAGGCTTTATCATTTGGGTAGATCTGAGAGACCGTTATGGCATTACCCAACTTGTTTTTGATTCTGAAAGAACATCTTCGGCATTGATTGAGCAAGCCAGAGAGTTAGGAAGAGAATTTGTGATCCAAGTGGAAGGAATAGTTTTAGAAAGAGAGTCTAAAAATGAAAATATTTCTACTGGAGATATTGAAGTCTTAGTGGAAAAGCTCACTGTTTTGAACGCCTCTGAAACCCCTCCTTTTACTATTGAAGATCAAACTGATGGCGGTGAAGACTTAAGAATGAAGTACCGCTATTTAGACATCCGAAGGAATCCAGTTAAAAATAAATTGATTTTCCGTAGTAAAGTTTCTATGGCAGTGAGAAATTACCTCTCACAGCAGGATTTTGTAGAAGTGGAAACGCCTTATTTGATCAAGTCTACACCAGAAGGCGCCAGAGATTTTGTCGTGCCAAGCCGAATGAACGCAGGGCAGTTTTATGCCTTGCCCCAATCGCCACAAACCTTCAAGCAATTGCTAATGGTGGGTGGTTTGGATAAGTATTTTCAGATCGTCAAATGCTTTAGAGATGAGGATTTGAGAGCAGACAGACAGCCAGAATTTACACAAATTGACTGCGAAATGTCCTTCGTAGAACAAGAAGATATCTTAAATACATTTGAAGGTTTAACTAAGCATCTTTTGAAAGAAATCAATGGCGTTGAGGTGAAAGAATTTCCTCGAATGACTTATGATGAAGCGATGAAAACTTACGGAAATGATAAGCCCGATATTCGTTTTGGGATGAAGTTTGGGGAATTGAACGATGTGGCTCAACATAAAGACTTTAAAGTATTTAATGAAGCTGAACTGGTTGTGGGTATTGCCATTCCAGGAGCTGCATCTTATTCCAGAAAAGAGATTGACAAACTCATCGATTGGGTAAAACGCCCACAAGTTGGCGCAAAAGGCATGGTTTACGTCAAGTATAATGAAGACGGTAGCCTAAAATCTTCTGTAGATAAATTTTACGACGAGTCCGATTTGAAAGCTTGGGCAGAGCAGACCACCGCCAAACCTGGAGATTTGATATGTGTTTTGTCTGGTAATGCTAATACTACACGCGCCCAATTGAGTGCCTTGCGCATGGAAATGGGGCAGCGCTTAGGCTTAAGAAAAGCCAACGAGTTTGCTCCGCTTTGGGTTGTAGATTTTCCATTGCTGGAATGGGATGAAGACACCAAGCGCTACCACGCTATGCATCATCCATTTACTTCTCCAAAAGTAGATCAGATTCCATTACTAGCTACCGACCCAGGTGCTGTGAAAGCCAATGCTTATGATTTGGTCTTAAATGGAAACGAAATTGGTGGTGGTTCCATCAGGATTCACGACCAGAAAACACAATCTTTGATGTTTGATTATCTTGGATTTACAAAGGAAGAAGCCGAGGCTCAATTTGGATTTTTGATGAAAGCCTTTACTTTTGGAGCACCACCACATGGAGGTATTGCATTTGGCCTGGACCGGTTGGTTGCCATTTTGGGCGGACAAGAAAGCATAAGAGATTTTATAGCCTTCCCGAAAAATAATTCTGGTAGAGACATTATGATAGATGCACCCGCGCCTATTGATGAAGAGCAACTAAAAGAACTTGACCTTAAGTTGAGAAGCTAAGTTTTTAGCTAAACTTCTGACATATATTTTTTAATTTTAAAGTTGATGAAGTTTAATTTATCGTTCATGCTATCGAAAGTCACAACTTGGCTAGAAAAAAAATTTTCAAAGCAACAGCTACTTATTCTTATAAGTGCTGTTGTAGGCTTGCTTTCTGGTCTTGTTGCGGTTATATTAAAAAACCTCACCTTTTTAATTCAGTCTTTACTTGGAGGTGGCTATATCTCCAACTATCATAATGCTTATTATTTTGTCTTTCCACTTGTTGGGCTCTTTCTTGTTTATTTATTTTCAAAATTTATTTTGAAAAAAGAGATTGGACAGGGAATTTCAACAACCCTTTATTCCATTTCAAGAAGAAAGGGATTCATGCGGAAGTTTCAAAATTACGCTTCTTTAATTACTGCTCCAATTACATTGGGCTTTGGTGGCTCAGCTGGTCTTGAAGCACCTACAGTAGTTTCTAGTGCAGCAATAAGTACGAGTTTCTCCAAGTTTCTCAACCTTAGTCAAGCTTCCAGAACACTTATGATTGGGTGTGCTGCAGCAGGTGCGATGTCTTCTATTTTTCAAGCCCCCATTGCAGGAATTATTTTTGCTATTGAGATTTTTAGTTTGGATCTAACGTTGGTATCTATGATTCCATTACTCGTCGCCTCTGTATCCTCAATTTTAACATCATATTTTTTCTTTGGTTCAGACATCATACTTCATACGCAACTTGGCGAAGCCTTTCAAATAAGTGATGTCCCTTTCTATATTGCCTTGGGAATTTTTACTGCCATTGCCTCCATTACATTTACCAAAGTCTACATCTACACCTTCAAAAGGTTCAATACCTTTAAAAGTAAATTCAATAAAATTATAGTTGGAGGACTTATTATAAGTGGAATTTTGTTTTTTGTACCTCAGATTTATGGTGAAGGCTACTCAACGGTAAACGAACTTTTGGCGGGTAATCATGAATTAGTTACCAAAAATCAGTTTTTAGAAAACTGGAGTACAACGTGGTTGGTTATTTTATTTTTGCTATTGCTTGTCATATTCAAGATGGTAGCTACATCGGTAACAATTGCTGCGGGAGGAATTGGAGGTATCTTTGCCCCTGTTTTGTTTATTGGGAGCATGATAGGTCATTGTTATGCTCTTATCATCAATGCCTTAGGTATTACAAAATTACCCGTTTCTGTTAGCCAATATACATTAGTGGGCATGGCAGGTCTTATGGCTGGGGTAATGCATGCTCCGCTTACCGCCATTTTCTTAATTGCTGAAATAACCAGTGGTTACAGTTTGTTTATACCTCTCATGATTACAGCAGCCATATCTTATGTAATTACTAGCCAATTTCAGCCTAACTCTGTTTACACAATGGAACTGGCAGAACGTGGAGATTTGGTTACTCATAACAAAGACCAAGCAGTACTTACGCTTATGGACATACGCCAGGTGATAGAAACCAATTTTAAAGTGCTTACAGATGAGATGGATTTAGAGCAGATTGTAAATGAAGGCGTTGTGAAATCTAATCGGAATATCTTCCCTATTGTTGATGAAAACCATATATTTAAGGGAATCATTCTTTTAGACGATATAAGAACTATTATGTTTGATAAAAGCTTGTATAATGAAATGGGAGTAACTGATTTAATGCAAAAAGCCCCAGATGTAATTGAGTTGCAAGAATGTAAAATGAAAGATATCATGAAGAAATTTCAAGACACCAATGCATGGAACCTTCCGGTTGTGAAAAACGGAAAATATGTTGGTTTCATTTCAAAATCTAAATTACTTACAGCGTATAGACAAAAATTAATAGAAGTTACCGTTTAAATAGAACTCATGAAAGCACTCATCAAATTGGTTGGTTTACTTATTCTTGCTGGCTTTGGCTTAGGAATTTACTTCAAGTATTATGGTGACGTACTTTGGGGCGAACGTCTTATAGGGCTAAGCGTTTTAGCCAGTGCATTTGTTCTAATGCCTCTATTTCTAGCTCACAGTTGGAAAGGTAAGCGCCTTAAAGATTATACGCTTACCAAAGAAAACATAGATAAAATGAATAAGAAAAACCCTAATCATCCTTCTAATCAAGACCAATCTAAGAACGAAAAACCTTAACGGTAATATCAAATTTTTGAAAATTATACAATAAAAATAAATATTTACAATAAAATGACTACAGCGTATTAATTTTCATTACTTTTGTAGTATATTATTAATTATTATTTTTTATTATGCAAGGTAAAGTAAAATTTTTCAATGAGTCTAAAGGTTATGGATTCATTACAAACGACGAGACAGGAGAAGACATCTTTGTACACGTCACAGGACTTAACGGAGAAACTCTTAATGAGGGTGACGAAGTTGAGTACACAGAAGAAGAAGGAAGAAAAGGAATGAACGCTACAGATGTACGTTTGATCTAATCATATAAACATTTTTTTTTCAAAGCCTTAACGCCACTCATTCGAGTGGCGTTTTTATTTGCTTTCAATTCTGAATTTTAAGCTGCTTTTATAAAATCTCTTAATGCAATGTGATTCAGCATAGGTTCAAGCTAAATCAACTTCAATCGCGGATACATCGAACAGGAAATCCACTTTTGGGAAATGAATTAGAAAAAGAAGTAGAATATTTCCCAGAAGATTTGTTTTCATCCTTTTTAATAGTTTGTTTTAATACTTTCCGAATTGATGCAATTTGTGGTACAGATTCAACAACAGTACTTGTCCAAAAACTAATGCGAATTGAATTTATACTATAAAAACCTGAGGAATTTCTAAATCCAGTTTCAGCTACTTTTAAATAGAACGTGTTGATATCATAAGTATCACTTTCAAAATCTTGTGTGGCAAATTCGACTTCAAATTCTGCAACAGTGGGCAGCCTGAAACCATAAGGACATGGATTATTAATTCCACCTACCCCTTGCCAAAAGTCTTCAATAGAAAAGTCATCGCCGGCGTACCAAAAATCAGATATAGAGCTTCCCCTATAAAATACATTAGACACCTCATTCAAATCTTCAACTACAGCTGCATCTCCAAAGGTTTCGCTATTTGGTCCCAAAAACTCAGGACTGCTCGCATCTATCCATTCTACTATTTGATGACCATCATTCCCTCTTCCAAACTGGTAAAAATCGCCAAAGCTTTTAAAATCATCCAATGAGGTTGCTTCCCGCTCTGCACCCAAATTTTTTGCCAACCACTCTTTTCCTGTAGGAGAAGAAATTATAGAAGATTGCGAATTCCCCCCTAAATCAGAAAGCCCATCCATAAGCGATAACCAAGCATTACCATCATAAAAATAAAAGCCTTTTGAAGGACAATTAGAGCAATACACCAGCAAGCCTTCTGCAGGATCAGCTATACCGTCAATAGCTTCCAATGCCAACCGAGGAATTAGAATGCCTTTATCTTCAGAAACAATTTCTAGAGTAGATGATGAATGAGGCTTGCTTGTCCCAATACCCACTTGGGCTTTACAGGTAAACGCAGAGACCAATAAAATTAAGATGAAGCGTATCATAGTTTTTAAACCGAAAATACACTATTCAAGTTTGTATTGGCCTCATCAGTATACGTAATTATTACGTAGGTGTGCGCAGCAATAGCAAATATTAAGATGGACTCACTTAAAAGATTATAACTAACAAAAAAACTCCTTTAAATCAATAAAGGAGTAGATTTTAAATAAAAGCAGGTGACTAAGCTACGTCGTCTACTTCTTCTGTGTTGTCAATTAAAACATTACCTCTATAGTAAAGTTTTCCTTCGTGCCAGTGCGCTCTATGAAATAAATGCGCTTCTCCAGTTGTGGTATCAGTTGCGATTTGAGGCATTTTAGCCTTATCATGCGTTCTACGCTTATCTCTTCTGGTTTTCGATATTTTTCTCTTTGGATGTGCCATTGCTCAATATGTATATTAATCGTTTAGTAATTCTTTTAATTTATCCCATCGAGGATCTATATCCTCTTCTTTATTTTTAACCTCTTCAGAAATAGGTTTTGGTTTCAACTCTTCAAGTTTTTCAAGTATTTCAGACTCTATGGTGCCATTTACTACACCAGGATGCAATTTCTTAAGTGGCAATGCCAAAACAACACCTTCATAAATGTACTGCTGCACTTCCACTTCATGCTCACCATGCGGCAAAATCAACAATTCTTCATTGTCATCATCATAAGCATCACCAAATTTCACCACCAAAGATAGGTGATTATCTATAGGTTGGTCATAAGGCTCTAAACTCACATCACAGTTTACATTTACTGAGCCTGTAAAGTCAAATTCCAACTCCAGCATAGTAGCTTTTTTGGTAAGTTCCAATTCTACATTAACCTCAGCACTGTTAAACTCTTGAAAATCAAAAAGGTCAAAGAACACGTTATCTATTTCGTATTCAAACCTGTGTACACCTTCCTTCAATCCCACAAATGGAATCGTGTAAGCTTTAAACTTCCTCATAACATCAGATTTGAGCCTGCAAATATATTAAAAATTCGGGATAATCCTCATTAAATTTTAATAATGATTTTATAGTGGGTTTTCCGTCAATTTCATGTACTCCTCCCTGTTCTTAAAAATAGAAATGGACATAAAAATGGCTTGCTTAAAAGAACCAGCATCTGCTATGCCTTTTCCTGCCAAATCAAATGCAGTACCATGGTCTGGAGAAGTTCTTACCCTGTTAAGTCCCGCTGTAAAATTCACACCATTTCCAAAAGAAAGTGTTTTGAAAGGAATCAAGCCCTGGTCGTGATAAGTTGCAATAATCGCATCAAAATTCGCATTGTTTTTGGAACCAAAAAAACTATCTGCGGCGTAAGGCCCAAACACAAACTTTCCATTGTCTACAAATTTCTTTATGGCTGGCTTCATCACCTCATCATCTTCTTTTCCTATCACCCCACCATCACCAGAATGTGGATTTATACCTAAAACTGCAATCTTTGGCTCCCTAACACCAAAATCCTGTTTCAAAGAATGATAAATCGCCTTTACCTTTTGTTCAATAAGCACGCCTGTCACCTTTCCAGACACATCCTTAACAGGAACGTGATCCGTCAGTAAGCCCACTTTGATGGTCTCAGACACCATAAACATTAAGCTATCTCCCTTGAGTTCCTGCGCCAAATAATCGGTATGTCCAGGAAAGTTAAAATCCTTAGACTGGATGCTGTTTTTATGAATCGGTGCAGTTACCAGCGTGTCAATATCCTTTTTAATCAAGGCCTGAGTTGCAGCTTTTAAGGATTTAATAGCATAAGCACCTATTGCTTTATCCTCTTCTCCAAAATTTACCTTTACATTTTCCTTCCAAACATTCACCACGTTTATTTTACCATCTACCACATCCGCCGCATTAGATATACCATGAAATTGCAACTTGGTCTTAAAGTAATTTCCAAAAAAAGACATCATTTTAGAATTAGCAAAAATCACCGGAGTAAAAAGCTCCAAAACACGCGTATCTTGAAGCGATTTTAGTATGATTTCTGGACCAATTCCATTCATATCTCCAATGCTAATACCTACTCTTATATTTGACTTAGTTTTCATAAATTTCATCTATTTTTGCAATAAACAAAGGTAACGAAATAATCTACAATTATGTTTACAGGAATAATAGAGGAGGTAGGAAGCATTGCAAAAATTCAAGCTTCTGGTGGAAATATAGATTATACCATACAAGCCCAATTTACTAAAGAACTGAAAATTGACCAAAGTGTTGCTCATAATGGGGTTTGTTTAACTGTGGTAGACATTGAAGACACCAGCTACAAAGTAACAGCCATAGAAGAAACCCTCAACAAAACCAACCTAAAACACCTCAAGGAAGGAGACCTAGTTAACTTGGAAAGAGGCATGAAGATGAATGCCCACCTAGACGGCCACATTGTACAAGGTCATGTAGACCAGACCGCCACCTGCACCAAAGCAGAAACCAAAGATGGTAGCTGGGAATTTACATTTTCCTATGACCCTAAATTGATGAATGTCACTATAGAAAAAGGCTCAATTACCATCAACGGGGTAAGCCTTACGGTAGTCAATTCAAAACTGAATGAATTTAGCGTTGCCATCATCCCATATACATATGAAAATACTGGATTTAAAACCATAAAAGAAGGAGATGTTGTCAACTTGGAGTTTGACGTAATAGGCAAATATGTAAAACGCTTAATGGAAATACGCAACAACTAGACTTTACCAGAGCGCATAAAGACAACATAAATTCCAAGCAAAAAAATTATAATTTGGGCGTGACCTCCCCTAGATTTTGGGGAGGTCGGGCTATACGTTACAAGCCATTTTGCAAAAGTTTAAAAACATAAGGCATAGCAAGAGCTTCCGTTGGTCGCTTTGCTATGCCTTATGTTTTCAAAAAACTTTTGCTTCATGGGCTTTTCACTACTATCCCTCACGCAGGAGCTCTTTTAAAGAATTCCATCCCGCAACCATATATAAGCAGCTAAGTTTCATTCAATCTTTAAATTAGAAGAATCTTGTGTCACTACTTAATCAACGTCAGCTTCATTAATAAGAATATTAAAGAGGTCTGCTTTAGACTTCAAGAGGTTTTCAAAAAGCTTAATCTCATTTAACCTAGCATCAATCAAACCCACCTCTCTAGCATTGATTAAGAACACTGAACTTTCACCAATACTAAACTTTCGTTCTTCAGCATTTAGCAATGAGGTATTATCTCTTACAATGTTTCGGAACGTATCCAGCTGTATAATAAAAGATAAGATTTCACTCCTAGAGGCTTGGATTTCATTTTGAAGACGCAACGTCTCAAAGTCTAAATCCAACTCAGCTTCATTCACTTTAATTTTTGCTAGTTTTAAATCCCCGCGTTCTTTTCTTAAAAAAAGAGGAACTCTAAAGAAAATCCCCGCTTTATAGTCATTGGTATTAAAATTTTCAAACTGGCCAACCCGTTCATTAATAAAATTGTATTCTACATCCAACTGCGGTTTAAGCATTTCAGCTTTCAACCTTTGGTCAACTTCAAGCCTATCAATTCTGTAATCCAAAGCTTTTATTCTAGGATGATCTTCTAGAACAAAGTTTTCAAGTTGCAAAAGGTTAGTTCCTAGAACAGGATCTAAGGAATTTTCATCAAGTTCTTCTGGAACCACAAACGGATTAAGTTCCAACGGAATATTATCTTCAAACCACAAAAAATTAGACAATCTTAATCTGCTCTGCGTCAATTTAAGGTTAGATTGCTCAAGGCTTACTTGCCTATTTTGAACAATTATACCAGCCTCTAAAGTATCTATAATAGGAATATCACCTTCCATAGCACTTTGCTTAATTCCATTAAACCTCACCTCAGCACGCTCCAAAAACTCTGCAAATAAGGAGACTTCCCTATTGGCGAGGTACCAATCTAGATAGGCTAACACTGCGTCAAAAAGTAAGTTATTAAGCCTTATGTCACGCTGTGCAACACTTAAGTCTTGTAATATTTTGGCCTGCTTTAAGTCCGCCATCCGCTGGTTGATAAACAAACCTTGACCAATAGGAACAGAGACCCCAGCGCTATATAGCCCATCATCTGGTACTACCCTTTCTTGATTTAGGAATTGACCTTGATTTTGTTCAAACCCTGCTTTCACTTCTATGCCGTACCAAGTTGGTATTTTGAATGTAGAGTTTAGGACATCATAATACTCTGTCCCTTTAAACTCTTTATTCTTCCAATCTACCATAACTTGAGGGTCAAAAGCACCTCTAGAGCGTAGTAATTCTGCCTGTGCGGCAGAAATCTCAAAATTTGCTAACTGTGAAAGCGGATGAAACTCCTTGACGTAAGCCAAAAACTCATTTAAACTAAGTTCATTAACAGCATCTGGCTCTAAAGCATCTTGAGCTTTTGACTCAAAAAAGATAACTAATAAAAACACTAGGCCGTAGCGCATCATCTCCCTTTGTTTTTGTTTTTATTCACATTAGTGTTAGAGGTTTGGGGTGTGTAGTAATCTGGCGGGAAACCGTTTATTTGTCGCCACACTTCATACCATACTGGAACATCGTTAAGTAATGCGAGGGTTCTAGCTCCAGAACCAGCTCTAATAACATCTGGCCATTCTCCTTCTCTTGGATCTGGCTCTACTAGAACTCTAAATTTTCCATTTGCATCTGCCGTACGCTCTATAGCTACAATGGTTCCACCGTAGGTTCCATACGATAAATTAGGCCATCCAGAGAAGAAGATAGCAGGCCAACCATCAAATATAATCCTAATGGATTCTCCTGGATGTAGCAAGGGAAGATCTATGGGGTCTACATACGTTTCTACTGCCAAATCTATATCTAATGGCATAATGCTTACAATTTGAGTACCAGCTGTAAAGGTTTCACCAATACCGCTTTGTATAGCTCTGTTAACAAACCCATCTTGAGGGGCTTTAATGTAGCGCATCCCAGATCTAACCGTAAAATTTGAAAATTCGTTTTCTAATTTTGTTCGCTGTGCTTCAGTATCAAACTGTCCTGAGAGTGCAGAAAACTTATCGCTTTCTGCTTTAGATATTTTTTCTTGGTAATTGGCTCTAATCCTAGATAATTCAATTTGAGCATTTAGAACTTCATTTTTACTGGATAATAAATTGTTTTTTCTGGCAACTACATTGGCTTGGCTGTTTTGTAATTGTAAGCGTTTAGCTTCCAAATCCGTAACTGCTTTTAAGCCTTCTTTTTCTAGACTTTCAGTACGCTCAAACTGTCGCTCAGCAATAAACACAAGCGTCTTAGCTGCTTCTAGCTCTATGCTATCACTTTCAACTCTCAAATTGGCTTGAATAAGCTTGTTGTCGGCTTGCTCTAGCATAAGTTTACGTTCATCTTTCAGAGACTCAATTTGGATATTCAGGGACTTAACTTTTTCAACATAAGACTCTAAAGAAAAGTTTTTGGCTGTAATTTGAGCTTCAGTTCGAGGTAACAGGTCAGGGTCAAAAAACTTATCTGTTACCTCAGAAATATACAAAATAGTATCGCCTTTTCTTACAATCTGGCCTTCCTTTACATACCATTGCTCTATTCTACCGGCGATGGCGGACTCAATAGTTTGAGGTCTTTGGCTTGGGTTTAAGGCGGTAACAAAACCATTACCTTGTACAATCTGAGTCCATGGAAGGAAGAGCACTGCCAAAAGCACTATACCAAAAGTAGACATGATCTTATTAAACGTAAGAAATCTGTCTTTATGAGCAGTAAACTGCATTGATTTATACTTAGATAAATCAACTTTTTCGTTAAGCCTTAGTTTAGATATATCTAGCATTTTATTCTGTTATTGTGATTTCTCCATTATCTACAAAAAATCGTCTATTGCATTTACCTTTCCACTTGGGATCATTACTGACCACTACAAGTGCCCACGGTTGCTCTGGACTAGAAAGGAAATCAACTATTTTTTTAGCATCGTCTTCTTGCAAGTCCTCGGTTGGGTCTTTCAAAACTAATAGCTTGGGTTGAGATGCTATAGCTCTAGCTATCATAATTTTTTTATTAACTGCATAAGGCAACTGTCTGCCTTCTGTATATATAGTAGTTTTTATACCTCGTTCTTGAGAAGATACATACTTAGTAAGTTGTAAGTTTTCAACTAAATACTGAACATGATCCAGAGATATATTTGGATTGTTCAAGGTTATATTTTCAAGTATACTTCCTTCAAAAGTTTTGTTGTTAGGGAAATAATGCCCTACAAAATCTCTGAAGTAAGTAAGGTTGATGTTTTTTAGGTTGTACTTATTGATAATAACATTTCCATCAGTTTCATTAATCAATGCACCAAAGACTCTAAGGAGTGTAGATTTTCCTGAACCAGGAGTGCCTTCAACTAAAATTTTATCTTTTGGATGTATGGTGACGTTGATATTATTAAGAATTCTTTCGCCTCCAATAGTAAGACCAACATTTTTATATTCAAAGACAAAGTCTTGTTCTTTAGTGAAGGGTTTATCTCCAGATTGAATTTCAATTGGGATATCCGTAACTCTTCCAAATTTCTCTAGACCTGCAAGTAAGCCATAAAGATCTTCAAGTCCTTTTATTAATTTTTCCACAGAAGTAATCATCAACAAGATAATAATTTCTGCAGCTACAAACTGCCCAATATTCATCTGTTGGTTGATTACAAGAAGTCCACCACCTACAAGTAAGGCTGCCGCCACAATGACCTTAAAAGCAATCATTTTAAAAAACTGAAACCTCAACACACGGAAGTGACGCTCCCTAGCATTTAAGTACTTAAGACTTATATCGTCATTTCTTGAAGAAGAGTATGAAAAGCTTTCAGAAACTTTAAAACCTTCAATACCTCTAGCTACTTCTTGTATCCAGTGTGCCGTGTTATACTTGTAACTAGACTCATTCAACACTTCTTTTACACCCTCATTTAATGAAAGCTTAAAGACAACATAAAACAATAACACGATAAGTATCCCAAAAAACACGAAAAAAGGATGGTAAAAGGATAGCAGAATTAATCCAAAAACAATCTGCAAGATGGCACTTGAAAATTCAATCAAGAGCTTTGGCAGGGTTTTTTGGATAGTCATCACATCAAAAAAACGATTGGCCAACTCTGGCGGATATTCAGTTTGTAAGGCAGAATATTTCATTTTTGGAAACCTGTAGATAAGTTCAAAAGAAGACCTTGCAAAAATACGTTGTTGTAAATCTTCACCAATTCTTAACTGCATATAACGAAGAACCCCAGCAAAAGCAACACAAAAAAGAACTACTGAAGTAAGAAGTATAACGGAGGCATTAAAGCTTCCTCCCACAATAATATTAATAATGGCTTGAATCCCCAAAGGAAGCCCAAGTTCTACAAGACCTGCAAAAACTGCGTAAAACAAAATCTTTAATACAGAATCTTTTTCTAACCTTAAGATTCTCCATAATCTTAACCAAGGTAATTTGGTATTGCCTGCTGCCATTAGTTATATCTTTAATGTTTGGGTCAATAAATCTTTATAAAACACGTATAAATTATCTTCTGAGTGACAATCTGTCAAATTATGAAAGTGTTCAGATAGAAAATACTGATTCATAGAACCTTCAATAATGAGCGAAGATAAGCTATTACTAAACTTATATTCAGGGTTAACTTCAATTATAATGTCAGATAATCGTAGTACCACTCTTTTGTAAATGCTAAAGTATCCTTTTTTATTCTGTTCATCTATATGTTTATTGTGATAAGCCTTTACAAATTCTGCATTCAAGATGTGCCTAAGCTTCTTGCCTTCAACAGAAAAAGAGAGTTTATCGGTTTGGGGAATGGCAAAAAGGGTTTCTACAGCTTTCATTAGCTTAGCCATACCTGGCTCAAGATTATTGGTTTGTAAAACCAATTGAAATTCTATAATCCCCCAATATAAAGAGGATAAGTAGAGTAAAAGCCTGTGTTTATTTTCAAAATATCTATAAATTGAGCTTTCCGTAGAGCCAATTTCTAAAGCTAATTTTTTAAAATTGAAATCCTCAATTCCATGATGATCAATTAAATCTATACTTGATTTAATAATCTTTTGACCCAAAGGAGAGCTCTCTGGATCCTTCAGAAAAAGAGACGAGTTTATATCAATCCTAAGATTGGAAAGGATGTGATGCATAAATCAAAATTAAAGGCGCAAAAGTAATAGTATTACTATCAATATAGTCAACAATGAACTACTAAATAATTATAAATAAATTATAATAAAAAGTTAATACACTAAAGCTGTTGCGTTTTGATAGATCATTTATGTTAAAATAAATGCATTGTACACCAAAAAACTAAATAAACAAACCTTTTGTTGATTAAAACTTGACATTGTGTCTTCATTTGAGTTTGGTAATGATCTAGTACTCCTTCAAATATGACATCATATACAAAACCTCCTTACCAATTTCCACAGCCCGCTCTAGATACATTTGGTCTTGAAGTTTGGTGTTATCAAACAATTTTGGATCCTCATAAGGCGTCGCAAACCTTGACGTTGCTCCAGGTATAAATGGACAATGTTCATCTGCATGAGAGCAGGTCATTATCGCCAAAAAGTGGTTTTGCGGATTTTCAGAATCATCATAGACTTTAGAGAAACAAGTCGTCGATAAATCACTGCCAAATTTCACTTCATGCCGAGGATTATTTTCAGCTAAATCAGATTTGACTTGAAAACACATCGTCTCTAGGGCAGTAATAGAATTTGGATGTAACGCCGTCACTTCAGTGCCACCAGAAAAAGCTTCAATGACAGAGGACATTCCATAAAATTCTGCAGCAACAATCGCCCAAATCTGCCCAAAATGACTACGTCTAGAATTGTGCGTACAGATATAAATCAATTGAGCTTTGCCTTGTTTTTCAATTTGAGCATCTATGGCAGACGCTATATTCTCTAGTATTTGTTTTCTTTCTGCTGAAATTGAATCCCGTTCACTTTCAAGTTTTCGACAAATTTTTTCAATTTTAGGAAACATAAATGATGGTGTTTGGTGAGGAATATAATTTAAAGTTTAGTACCTCCATTTGTTGGCAAGAGCAACTAAAGATAAC
>PXBV01000177.1 GCA_003565575.1 Psychroflexus sp.
AGGTTTTATGTTTTTAGTTGTTTTGTTTGTACTCAATAGTTCTGCTGGGTGAAATTAAACGTAGGATTTTAAAAAGGCCCTTCGATACAATTTTAAAAAGACCCTTCGATACAATTTTGCTATCGCAAAATCACTCAGGGACCTGTGTTTCCCTTCGATACGTTCCGATTATAATCGGAACACTCAGGGATCTATTATTTAGGTTTCAGTTGAGAACTTTTCTTTAGTTCGATTTTAAAAAAAGGTGGCTGAGTGTTTTAAGCTGCGGTAGCGAGATTAAAATGTATCGAAGGGCACTTTTTAAACTCCCAAACTTCCCAAAATACCTAGACTTTCATCCCTAAAGTAGTCCCTTTAAGTATTTATAGTATTCGCCTTTTTTTCCTTCTATATCTGAGGCTATTTTTGTTTGCTTAATCCAGCCAAAACGCAATCCAATTTCTTCTAAGCAGGCAATTTTTAAACCGGTTCGTTTTTCTACCGCTTTTACAAATTCGGTCGCTTCGGTGAGAGCTTCGTGGGTACCCGTATCTAGCCAAGCAAAACCACGGCTTAAAATCTGCATTTTTAAATGGTCTTGCTCAAGATAAGCTTGGTTCACAGAGGTAATTTCTAGCTCGCCACGGTCAGAAGGTGTAACGTGTTTAGCAATTTCCACCACAGAATTGGGGTAAAAGTAAAGTCCTACCACCGCATAATTGCTTTTAGGCTTCTTTGGTTTTTCTTCTATACTGATGACATTTTTATCTGCATCAAATTCGGCAACGCCGTAGCGCTCTGGGTCGTTCACATAATTTCCAAAAATAACGGCTTTGCGGTCTTCTTGCACGGTTTTAATAGCATTGCTCAAGAGGCTTTGCAAACCCGCTCCATAAAAAATATTATCGCCCAGCACTAAGCTCACATCATCATTCCCTATAAAATCTTCACCTAAAATAAAGGCTTGTGCCAAACCATCTGGACTCGGCTGTTCTTTGTAAGATAAGTCAATTCCAAATTGCGCACCGTCTCCAAGAAGTCGCTTAAAATTTGACAAGTCGTGTGGTGTTGAAATGATTAGAATTTCACGAATACCTGCTAACATCAATACCGAAAGCGGATAATAAATCATCGGCTTATCGTAAATAGGTAACAACTGCTTAGATACCGCTAATGTGAGTGGGTGTAAGCGTGTCCCTGAGCCTCCGGCGAGTATGATTCCTTTCATGGGTGTTGGGTGTTAGGTTTAAGGTTTAAGGTTTAAGGTTTAAGGTTTAAAAACTATCAATCTTATGAACATTAAACCAATAAACTTTAAACAGATTTTTTCAACTTTAAACTAATGAACTTCCATACAAGCCCAAATAATTCTGAAGCTTTCATCTTTATAAAGCAAATCTTCCATAGTAGTAAAATCCGCGTAATCCTCGTAATTAGTGTAATAAGCGTCTACCCCTTCCCTATCGCATACACCTCAAAACCAATTTCTTTCATTTCATGGCGATTTAAAATATTACGTCCGTCAAATAAAAAAGCTGGTTTCATCATGTTTTGATAAATCGCTTTCCAATCGTAAGTTTTAAATTCGTCCCACTCGGTCATAATAGCCACCGCATGAGCTTGATGGCAAGCTTGATCGGAAGAGTTGACAACCTTCACTTGCTGTCTTATAAATTCTGGATCGTGCGTGCCCAAATATTCCAAATCTGCATAAACGCGCTCTGCTTTCACTTTAGGGTCATAAACGACCACGTGCGCATGTTCATTCAACAAATAATCGGCTACATAAATAGCTGCACTTTCTCGTGTATCGTTAGTATCTTTTTTAAAAGCCCATCCCAACATCGCAATATGTTTTCCAGAAACGGTGTTGTAAAGCGTTTTTACAATATGTTGAGCAAATCTTTGCTTTTGGTGGTCATTCATAATAATGACTTGTTCCCAATAATCAGCCACTTCTTGTAAACCTAGAGACTGAGATATATACACTAAATTCAAAATATCTTTTTGAAAACAAGACCCTCCAAATCCTACGGAAGCTTTTAGGAATTTAGGTCCTATTCTACTGTCCATTCCAATAGCACGTGCCACCTCATCTACATCAGCTTCTGTTTTTTCGCATAATTCACTCATGGCATTAATGCTTGAAATACGCTGAGCCAAAAAGGCATTGGCGGTTAATTTAGACAGCTCCGAACTCCACACGTTGGTAGTAAGAATTTGCTCGTCAGTCAACCAATGTGCATATACATCTACCAAAGCTTGCATGGCTTCTCTAGCGGCTTCAGAATCAGAATCGCCACCAATTAAAATCCGATCGGGATGTAATAAGTCTTGAATAGCTGTTCCTTCTGCTAAAAATTCTGGATTGGATAAAATGTGGTAATTCACACCATTACCCGTGTTGTGTAAAATGCTTTTTAAGGCTTGCGCGGTTCTAACGGGTAAGGTTGACTTCTCTACAACAATTTTATCTTCTTTGGCCACACGCGCTATTTGCCTCGCACAAAGTTCAATGTACTTTAAGTCAGCGGCTTTGCCTTTACCAATTCCATAAGTTTTGGTGGGGGTATTTACCGAGATAAAAATCATTTCTGCCTCGTCTATAGCTTTATCGACATCAGTTGAAAAAAACAAATTTTTGTTTCTGGTTTCTGCCACAATTTCAGCTAGTCCAGGCTCGTAAATTGGAATTTGATTGACATCGCTATCATTCCATTGTGCAATACGTTGCTCATTAATGTCTACCACATTAATTTTTATTTCGGGACACTTGCTAGCAATAACGGCCATGGTAGGCCCTCCTACATAGCCAGCACCAATACAAGTAATGGTTTTTATTTTTTTCATCGTATAAATGAGATTTGAATATCTATAATTGGTGTTGTTAAAATTTTATTTCGGTTTTTTATCATTCCGATCCCGAAGTGTCGGGAGAGGAATCTTTTCCCCAAATAGTAGAGATTCTTCAGTCGCCGAAAAGGCTCCTTCAGAATGACATCCGCTCCTCTCTGTTACACGCCTGAGGCGGGCATGCAGAATGACACTCGCTTTGTCATTTCAACCCTAATAGGTGTTTGTTGACACCACTTAGCTAATTCTTTGGTTTTCAAAGTTTTTAGATTGAAATTTTTATAAGTTTAGAACTATTCGGTTTGGTTTAGACGTTTTAATTGGATGAGTTTTAATAAAATTTTCCACGGCTTCGCCATTGTGAGTCCCAAAAAGAAACCACTAAAGACATAGTTGAATCTAAAAATGAAGTGAATACAGACTATTCCATACTAAGCAGAGCCCAAGATATAACAAAGAAAATTGAGGGAAGAATAGGATAAATAATTCACTTAAAAACATTCATAGATTGAAT
>PXBV01000219.1 GCA_003565575.1 Psychroflexus sp.
ATTGGCCGAAGAAACGAGTAGCTGCTTGGGACATTCTGCTACAGGCTAGAGCTATAGAAAATATGAGCTACTGCATTGGGCTAAATATAGTAGGGACCGATGGAAATAACTTGCCTTATGTGGGGCATTCCGCAACTTACGATGCCTTAGGGAAACGCTTAAGCAGGATGGCAGAGGAGAAAGAATGCATTGAAACGGTTACACTAGAAAAAACACAGCTAAATGAGCTAAGAGAGCAACTTGGCTTTTTAAGAGATAAAGACAATTTTAGTATAACGTAATGGTCAATACATCATCCCAGTTGGCTCTGATTTCTACCAATCTACTGTCATACAACACTGGTTCTGGTTTTCTGCCTTCTAAGAAATTACCGGTATCCCAACGTCCATTGCCATTCAAATCATAAATTAATCGGATATAGTATTCTCCAGGCCTTACAAGTTCAAAATTGACGGTAGAGCTTTTGGTTTCGTACACAGAAGACTCTACTCTTCCTTTAGGCTCAACTAGCTCCACAATAATGGGAAATTCGTCTATATTATTTATAGTGAGGGCTAGATTTCCAAAGTCTGCAAGTGCTCTAGTCTTATAACTGTAACTTAAGCTATCATTTTGAGTTTCAAAAAAATCAGTAACAGCACCAGGAAGTAAGTCGATTTTATACGTCTGTTGTTCTTCTTTTTCAAATTTGAAAACCAGATGGTTATAAAACGAATCTATTTCCATGTTGAAATTGACGGGAATAGAATCTTTATCCATCATACGCACAGAGTCTTTTTCAAAACTAACCAAGGGCGTATTCGATTTTAGTTTGAAGTTAGCCAATAGCTTATTCTTATCTATTTTAACTTCAGAAAGCTTCAAAGAATCCGTATCGATTTGTTTAGGGCGAATTTCAACCGTATCAATCCTACCTTGGTTACTAAACGCAAAAAGCAAGCTATCATTTTCTAAATAAGGCTTGTACCAGTAATGCAAGGTATCTTTTTCCTCATCTTTATAATACATGGCTTCAAAAGCCTCTTCCGTTTCAGAAATCAAATCGATTTTATAATCTTCTAAACGTCCTTGAAAACCAAATTCAAATTTTTGCTTGGATATTTGTTTTGGCCGTGATGCTTTAAATTTTAATTCTTCTTTAAACACCAAAATATCGTAAAGCGTCTTGGAAGGAATTTTCACAGTATCTTCCACAAAGCCGATTTTATCTTGGGCAGGATCAAATTTATAGTTATTATTTTTATCAGAAATGGCTATCATTTTATAGTTGCCTGGCTTCAAGTTATCTAGACTAAACAAGGATGTTGAGTCTCTTACAAACGAAATGTAACGTGGAATTTTGTTGTACACTACAGAGTCTGAATAGGTAGAGTCTAAAGGATAAAGCATCACAGAAATGTTTTCATCAGGCAGTCTCTCGTATGCATCAAACACATTTCCTTCTATTTGAAGCGAGTCCACATAATCTCCAGTAGAAAATACGTATTTGTAATAAGACAATTTGTTTCCTTCATTGTTATCTTCTATACTTTTACCAAAGTTGACGGTATAGGTCGTATTATCTTCTAGGGAATCTCTAGGAATTTTGAGCCTTACATAGCGGCTAGGTGGTCCAAGCGGGTAAACTTCAGGTCGTGGCTCTATCGGAGGCGAAAAAATAATTTGTTGAGTAGGATTGTCTAACTTTATAAATTCATCAAAATTAATAATAATTTCATTTTTTTTATAACGACTAGAGAAGTTTTCTGGATTGGAGCTCACCACTTTGGGTGGGTCTAAATCTTTTGGCCCACCATCTGGCCTTCCTCTTTGCGCGCAAGAAGAGATAAGTATCACAAGACCAACGCAACAAAGAAGCTTTGAAAATTGAAAACCCATACGTTCACTAAAGTTTTTGCAAATAAACAACAAAATACAAAGTTATAGGCTTGAAACTCCAATTTCAAAAAGTATGATTCTCTTTTTTTTAAAATTGTGTCCATACTTGTGAGCTTAAATTAAATCTAGGAAACCTTAGCATTAAGTAGTTATAGCTATAGTGGCAATATTGAGTTTTTCTACACCAGCAGTTTTCAAGGCGAGGTAACAAGCCTCTAACGTAGCACCTGTTGTTACTAAGTCATCAACAAGTAGGACGTTTTGATGTCTTAAATCGTTTTCACCTCTTACATAAAAATGATTTTGGACTACGTCTGTTCTAGCCAATCTATTTTTAAAAACCTGAGTTTTGGAAAAAGATTTTCGTTTGAGCAGATGCGAGTTAAATTCAGCAGAAAGTGCTTCTGCAATGGCTCTTCCAAAACCTTCTACCTGGTTGTAACCTCTTTCACGCATACGCTGTTTATGGAGAGGAACAGGAATCACAATGTCTATTTTATCCTGCCAACCTGTCTCCTGCAAAATATCACCCAGCCACTCACCAAGATGAAAACTTACCTCTTTATTACCTTTGTATTTAAGGTCGTGAATCAAATTTTGAATGATTCCTTTTTTTTCAAAATAAAACAAACTCGCTGCCTGGTCTAGCAACACCCGGCCATAAAGAATTTTATGCAAGTGGTGGTCTCCATCAAAGAAATTGGGATACAACGGAAGTTCGTGCCTACAGTAGGTGCAAATGAGAACCTCATTGGTTTGCAAGGCAGACTCACAGCAGGCACAAAGCTTTGGAAACAGGAAGTTTTTAAAATCACGTAGCATTTTGATTAGAATTGGTATCTAAATTTACTAAAAACAAAGCTGACTCACTGAATTTTAATCTGTTAAACACAAGTTGCTTGTCCGATAAATCTCACTATAGGTGAAGAGAGACTTAGACTTCATTCGCCTAAATGCTTTATTTAATACGTTTTGAGCTGAAGAAAAGAGCGATAGCATACCTACTAACTGTACAAAAGCTTAGAAGGCTGTATGCTAATAGAAATAATGCATGCGAAATACATACACTCTACTAAATTCATAATTTCTTTAGATTTATGCAAACTATAAATAGTTTATTAAAAATTTGGATAAGCTGTTAATGATTTTTAGACGCATCTTTACCTAAAGATTTAAAATTAGTAACGCCAAGCCCAATTTTAAATCTGAAAAAAACTTGCTTGGCATTCACTTAAAACTTATTTTTATTAAAAATTTAGAATTAACTCGGATGGAACATTTGAGTGGAGGTAAAGGATGTGTAGGTGCTACTATTGGGGCAGGCGTTTCAGGATTCATAGTTGGTGCTGTTGGAGGTCCTGCTACTGCAGCACTAGGATGGCTGGCTGGTGGCATTGGAGGATTGGTTGGTGGCATTATTGATCAACAAATGAAATAATAAAGAAATTTCACAAAACCTTTAGATTTATACTAAGTCTAAAGGTTTAAAAATTTAATTATGAAAACAGTTACAATTTACAGAAAGGCAAATTTGTTGAACTTATTTAGAAGTGTTGAGTTATATAAAAATGATGTTTTAATTAGAAATATTAATAATAATGAGAAATTAGAACTTAATTTTAATGAGAATGATATTATTTATGTAAAAATTGATTGGTGTAGATCAAATAAATTAAAAATAAATAATGATTGCCAGAAAATTATTGTCTCATCATGGCTTCCAAATTCTTTGGAGATAATAATTTTCACATTATTAATATTATGTAATTTTTTTATTTTTACTAATAATCTCAGTGTCAACTACCTCATTATTATTTTTACTCCTATTGCTTTTTTATTTCTTTATATGATGAGCTTTGGTAAAGAAAATTATTTAAACCTTAAGTCAATGTAAATTTTAAGTCCCTAGCCAGCGCTCGTCTTTGACGAGTGCGAAGACTAAATCACTTCAATTTGTTTAAATCATTATTTTCGCCCTGCATTTTTATATTTTACTTTTTGTTTTTGATAGGAAGATGTTTGAGTTTACCCCTATTTTTGGTAGAGAATTAATTTGTAAAACCGATCTGTAAATTTTTTCTTATCAAAATTGTTCGGGTTAACTTAAAACTTATTTTTATGAAAAATTTAGAATTATCTCAGATGGAAAAAGTGCAAGGTTGTAGCTTCGGGGTTTAATCCACTTGTTGGTGGTCTTACTGTACTAGGGTGCATGTTAACCCAATAATTTTACTAAAATGAATAAAGGATATTTAATTTCAATAATAGTGATTATAATAGCTTTGGGGTATCAATTCTCCAAAAGAAAAAACAAATCTGATTCAAATAAAAATTAGATTTTGTTATAAACTAAAGGAATTAATTATAAATCTTTATTTCGATATAAACCGCCTCTCCACCAAGGCGGTTTTTCTTTTTATAAAGTTAGCAGCAAACCCAATTTTTAAATCCTAAAAACTTGCTTGGCATTCACTTAAAACTAAAACGGAATATCCCTAAAGTTTTAAAAACGCATTCGTAACCTGCTTTTCCTTCAATAATTTACATCCGAACTCTTTAAATAATGCCTTGTTTTTTTACATTTGTGCTATGGCACAAGAACAAGACAAATTCAAACAGGTAATCTCCCATGCTAAAGAGTATGGGTATATATTTTCATCTAGCGAAATCTATGACGGCTTAAGTGCGGTTTACGATTATGGGCAAAACGGTGTTGAACTGAAAAACAACATCAAAGCCTACTGGTGGAAGAGCATGGTTCAACTTCATGAAGAAATTGTAGGCTTAGATGCTGCAATCCTGATGCATCCCAAAACTTGGAAAGCTTCTGGACACGTAGATGCGTTCAACGATCCTATGATTGATAATAAAGACTCCAAGAAACGTTATCGCGCCGATGTACTAGTTGAAGATTACGTCGAAAAAATAGAGCAAAAAGTTCAAAAGGAAATCAAGAAGGCTAAGAAGCGCTTTGGTGATACGTTTGACGAGCAAGAGTTTGTGACTACCCATCCACGCGTGGTCAAATACAGGGCGCAATCCAAAGAAATACTTTCGCGCTTGGCTAAATCGCTTACAGAAGAAAACCTGGAAGATGTGAAAGCGCTTATTGAAGAACTTGACATCCCATGTCCTGTAAGTGGTTCAAAAAACTGGACCAAGGTCAAGCAATTCAACCTCATGTTTGGTACCAAGCTTGGTGCATCTGCAGAATCGGCTTCAGACTTGTACTTGAGACCAGAAACAGCACAAGGAATTTTTGTCAACTTTGCCAACGTTCAAAAAACAGGTAGGATGAAGGTCCCGTTTGGTATTGCTCAAATTGGTAAAGCCTTCAGGAATGAAATCGTTGCCAGGCAGTTCATTTTCCGTCAGCGAGAATTTGAACAGATGGAAATGCAATATTTTGTAAGACCAGGCGAGGAGCTGAAATGGTTTGAACATTGGAAAACCATCAGGTCCAAATGGCACCAATCTTTAGGTCTTGGCGAAGAAAATTACCGTTTTCATGACCATGAAAAATTAGCGCATTATGCCAATGCCGCCACTGATATTGAGTTTAATTTCCCATTTGGATTTAAAGAATTGGAAGGTATACATTCTAGAACAGACTTTGATTTAAAGGCTCACGAAGACTTATCAGGTAAAAAGCTTCAATTTTATGATCCAGAATTAGGCGAGAATTATGTGCCTTACGTGATTGAAACTTCCATAGGCTTGGATAGAATGTTTTTAGCTGTGTTTTCTAGTTCGCTGAAAGAAGAAGAACTAGAAGATGGAAGCTCTAGAACCGTATTGAAAATTCCATCCGTATTGGCTCCTGTAAAAGCAGCTGTATTCCCTCTCATCAAAAAAGATGGTCTACCAGAAATAGCTCAAGGCATTTTAAAAGATTTACAATGGGATTTCAACGTAGTTTATGATGAAAAAGACGCGGTTGGAAGACGTTACAGAAGGCAAGACGCTGCAGGAACACCCTTTTGTATCACAGTAGACCATGATACCAAAGAGGACAATTGTGTCACTATACGTCATAGAGATACAATGCAACAAGAGCGTGTGCCAATTTCTGAAGTAAAATCCATTATCGAAAAGGATGTAAGTTTCAAAAATTGGCTTTATTCTTAAAATATTGGATTATATTCATTATTTTAACACATAAATCTTCGTATAATATTTATTAACCCTGCATTAACAAGCAAAACCCTTTGTTTTTCTTATTTTTGAGAAAAACTTATAAAATTTTAAACAATGGCAAATCAAACAGGAAATACAATTTTAGCACTTTTAACAGGAACTGCAGTAGGTGTGGGTTTAGGTTTACTTTACGCTCCACAAAGTGGAGAGAAAACTAGAAAACAATTAAAGAAGGAAGCTGATCACTTACAAGATAGTCTTAATAAAAAGTACAAAGAAACCTCTTCTCAATTAAGCGATTATGCAGAAGAAACCAAAAAAAATATTGAAGCAACCTTAGAAAAAACATTTTCTACTGTAAACAATAAAGCAGATGATTTATTAGCTAAGCTTGAGGGCGAACTTGACGAGCTTAAAAAGAAAAATGCTGAACTTCAAAAAGAATTGAAAAAGAAATAATAGGTTTTACTATTCTTCATGAAGAATTCAATTGGAAATCATTTTGACAACCTCTCTCAAGATACCAAAGAGGCAATCAATCATTCTATAGAGTATTATAAACTAGACCTTCTTAAGAAAACGGCATTAAGCCTTATTATAGGCGGTAGGTTTATTTTAATCATAGGAGTTGTGGTTTTGATTCTCTTATTTTTATCATTGGGGTTATCGTTTTGGATTGGGAATCAGCTAGGTTCAGTTTCTTACGGGTTCTTTATAGTTGGTGGAGTCTATTTAATTTTACTCTTCATCATAAGTATATTTGGTAAAAAAATACTGGAGAGACCTGTTTTTAATCTTCTCAATAAAATTTTACACCCAGATGAAGATGACAAAAATTAAGATGATATGAAAGTCTACCATTCCTTTAAAGAACTTGATCAAGATTTAAAATTGACGAAAGTACAAGCTCAAATCAGCGCTCAGAAAGTAACCATTGATTTAACTTATATCAAAAGGGCTTTTGCATTTACTAATATTGTTGCTGAGGTGGTTTCTTATCTTGGGCAAAAAACCATTTATGCTAGAATTGGAAATCAAATTCTACGGAAATTTGGTTTGTAACAAAAAAATAGCACAATTAAACAAAAACGGCTTAAAGTTTTAAACTTTAAGCCGTTTTTGTTAAGTTTAAATGACGTATTTACTTCTTCTTTGACTTAGGATTATTTAAAGCTTCTTTTTCCTTTCTTTCATTTTGTTTCTTCATCTCTTCACCAATTTGACTGGACGCTGTGAAGGACGCTATCATATCATTCAACATATTGCTTCCAGCTTCTGGGGCGTTAGGTAACAATACCAAGTTAGAATTGGATTGACTACCAACGGATTGTAAGGTGTCGTAATGTTGTGTAACAACAATAAGCGCAGAAGCTTCTTGAGAATTGATGCCAACATTATTCAACACTTCCACACTCTCTTCCAGACCTCTAGCTATTTCTCGTCTTTGGTCTGCAATTCCTTGGCCTTGGAGACGTTTGCTTTCTGCTTCGGCTCTAGCCACAGCTACAATTTTGATACGCTCAGCTTCACCTTCAAATTCTGCAGCTACTTTTTCGCGCTCAGAAGCATTAATTCTATTCATAGATTCCTTAACCCGTTCATCTGGGTCAATATCTGTTACAAGCGTTCTTATGATGTCATACCCATAATCTAGCATAGCATCATTAAGCTCAGCTTTTACCGCATTAGCAATGTCATCTTTGCGCTCAAATACATCATCTAATTTCATTTTGGGCACTTCTGCTCTTACAACGTCAAAGACATAGGATGTAATTTGCGCACTAGGACTTTCTAGTTTGTAGAACGCATCATAAATTTTCTCTCTGGTCACTTGGTATTGAACCGAAACCTTAAGTTGAACAAATACATCGTCTTTGGTTTTGGTTTCCACATTAACATCCAGTTGCTGTATTTTCAAATTGATTCTGCCAGCTATTTTGTCTATCAACGGTATTTTGAAATGCAAACCAGAATTTCTAATACTTAAAAATCTACCAAAGCGTTCCACAAGTGCAGCGGTTTGTTGTTTTACGGTGAATATTCCACTGGTTATAATGAAGAATATGACCAATACAATTGCAATACTTACTATTGAACTCATAATTATAATTTTGGTTATGTGTCTAAAATTAAGACATTAAAACTGATATTTTAGATAATACATCTACAAAATTATGATAAGGTTTCAATAGCGAAATTTAATCTAGAAATAACTTCTTCTTTACCTATAGAAGAGGCAATATGAAACACATCTGGCCCTTGCATAGCGCCTACTAGTGCAAGACGCAAAGGTTGCATGATCTTCCCAAATCCTAGGCCTTGGGTTTGTATCCAGTCCTTGACTTCGGTTTGAACAAAGGTTTGAGAAAAATCCTCTAGGCTTTCTAGCTTCCCTATTAAGGCACGCATCCATTCTGCTGTGTCTTTTTTCCAGGCTTTTTTTGCAGATTTTTCATCAAAATGTTTGGGTGCTTCAAAGTAAAAGTAGGAAGCATCCCAAAATTGAGACACAAAACTGGCCCGTTCTCTTATGGTTTTCACAACTACTTCTGTGTAAGCTTTGTCTGGGTATATTTCTTTTTCTGCAAGGAAATTTAAATATTCTGAGCTTAGCTGTTCTAAAGGTTGTTCTTGTAAATAATGATGCTGAAACCATTCTGTCTTTTCGGGATCAAATTTAGCACCAGATTTATGCACTCGTGTGAGTTCAAATTTTTGTACCAAGGTTTCAAGATTAAAAAACTCTTGGTCGGTGCCATCATTCCAACCTAGAAGGGCTAACATATTGATGAGCGTTTCTGGAAAATACCCTTCTTCTCTGTAGCCAGAAGATAAACTTCCCGTTTTTGGGTCTTTCCATTCTAAAGGAAATACAGGAAAACCGAGTTGGTCTCCATCACGTTTGCTCAGCTTTCCTTTTCCACTTGGTTTGAGTATAAGTGGCAAGTGAGCAAATTTAGGGACTTCCCAACCAAAAGCTTCATAAATAGAAACATGAAGCGGCAAGGAGGGAAGCCATTCTTCTCCTCTGATGACATGCGTGATTTTCATTAAATGATCATCTACAATATTAGCGAGATGATAGGTAGGCATTCCGTCACTTTTGAAGAGAATTTTATCGTCAAGGACTTCAGTATCTACTTCAATAAAGCCTCGTATTTCATCATAAAGCTCCAAAGTTTTGGAAGTTTTAGTTTTAAAACGAATGACATAGTCCTCTCCATTAGACAATTTTTCGTTAAGCTGTATGGAGGTTAAGTTTAAGGAGTTGTTGAGTGTATCTCTGTTTTTGGGACCATAACTAAATTTAGTACCTTCTTTTTCAGCTTCTTTTCGCTTGGCATCTAGTTCCTCTTCCGTATCAAACGCATAATAAGCTCTGCCGGTTTCCAGTAATTTATCAACATAGTCTACATAAATGGCTTTGCGTTCACTTTGCCTGTAGGGCCCACAATCTCCTGGTTTTTCTGGACCTTCATCATAAGAAATACCACACCACTCCAAACTTTCTTTTATGTAATCTTCTGCACCTTCTACAAAACGAGTTTGGTCCGTATCTTCAATTCTCAACAAAAAGTCACCATTGTGTTTTTTTGCAAATAAGTAATTATATAAGGCCGTTCTCACGCCACCTATGTGTAAGGGGCCTGTTGGGCTAGGGGCAAATCTTACTCTTACTTTGGTATCCATTTTCCTTTTTTTTCACAAAGATAAAATATATTGATGTTCAGCTGTAAAGAAATCTTGGTTATGCTTCATTCTAAATCTAGAAGTTTATTTCAAGACTAGCTTAAAATTTCTTTTGAAATATATCCAGATGCTTATTTGGGTACTACTTCAGATTAGAGTTGTCTTGCTTATGTTTTTGCTTTTCCCTGTATTCTATAAGGAGTACTAGCAAATTCGCAAAAATCAAATAACCAAAAGCTAAAGAACTACTTATAAACAATAAGAGCAAACTTGGTGAAAGTATGACTAATCTTCGTTTCGTTTGCTTGGTCATGACGTTGGTATTTGGTTTAAATACTAATTTTGATATATTATGAGTGAAAGTGAGTAAAATTTGAAGAAAATTATAAAGAACCTTAAATTTCAATCCTCTAGTACAAGCCTTTGCAGAGCGTTAAAAATTGACAAGTAGTTAGTAATAAGATGCTTAAATAGTATCTTAGCAAGTTATTAAGTACAGAACTATACTTCATGCAAAATTATAAAATTATAGAAGAAAAACTTGAGCGCTTTATCAAAAAGTTTTACACCAATCTTTTGATCAAAGGCGTCCTTGTTTTTGTAGGCTTTAGTCTATTGCTTTTCATTTTTGGTGCAGCATTGGAATATTTTCTTTGGTTTAATTCTGGAATAAGAACCCTTTTATTCTGGACACTTATTCTTGCTGAAGTTTTATTGTTTTTTAAGTGGATTGTGGTACCTATAAGTCAGCTCTTTCAACTTTCAAAAGGCATTGACTTTAACGACGCTTCTACACAAATTGGCAATCATTTTCCTGAAGTAAATGATAAACTTAAAAACGTTCTTCAACTGAAAGCACAGGGCGCTGAAGATGAACTTGTAATGGCAAGTATTGAGCAAAAATCTAAGGAGTTAAAATCCGTTCCTTTTCAACTCGCCATCGACTTTAAGCAAAACCTTAAGTACTTGCGACTTTTGGTCATTCCAGTTCTCATATTAATAGCCATTTGGATATCAGGTTTTGGTGAGCCGTTTTCCTACAGCTATAAACGCGTGATGAATTTCTCAACAGAGTACGAAGCACCTGCGCCGTTTCAATTCTTTATTTTGAATGATGAGCTAACTGCAAAAAAAGGACAATCCTTCCAACTGAACGTCCAAACCCTTGGTGAAGTGAGGCCTGAAGATGTGTTTATTCAGATTGATGGAAAAGAGGTAATGCTTCAAGAGTCCAACGAAATTTTTACGTATACGTTTAGTAAAGTATCAGAACCTAAATCTTTTCGGTTAAAAGCTAATCAAGTCACATCTCCAATCTATGAACTGAGTGCATTAGACATTCCTTTGATAAAGGATATGAGAATGATATTAACATATCCGCCTTACATCAATCAAAGTGATAAAGAAGTTTCTGGGACTGGTAACGTTTCAGTACCTGAAGGAACGGAAATAGAGTGGAGGATCTCTACAGAAACCACAGATATGGTTCAATTTATCAGTCAAAACGATACGTTGAAATTCAAACCCAATACCGCTGAATTTTTTCTGAAAGAAATTCAGAAAGCATCCAAAACTTATTCATTGTCTACCTCAAATTCCAATTTCAAAAACTACGAGGTGTTGAGTTACTCCATCAACGTAGTTAAAGATGAATATCCCAAATTGAAACTTGAGAAAAAAACAGATAGCTTACGCATAGATCAATCTTATTTTTTTGGAAAAGCAACAGACGATTATGGTTTAACACAACTCCAGTTTGTTTATTACATATCTGATAATCAGAAAGATAAAAAAAAGGTTCAACTAAAAACCCCTTCAAGTACCTATGCAGAATTTAGTTATGCTTTTCCAACAAATGAACTGGAGCTTGAAGCAGGAATGGAGTACAATTATTATTTTGAAGTCTTTGATAATGATGGCGTTAACGGCAGAAAATCAACCCGTTCTGAAGTCTTTTCCTATCGAAAAAAGACAGAACTTGAAGAAACGTCTGAGAATTTAAAACGTCAAAATACATCTGTAGATCAACTTAACAAAACCTTGAAAGAACGCCAGGAGGATTCTAGCGTGTTGAAAGAACTTCAGAATAAACAAAAGAAAGAAAACACGCTAGATTATACTGAAAAACAAAGGTTAGATAACTTCATTAAGCGCCAAAAAGAGCAAATGCAATTGATGAAAAATTACAGTGAGCAACTAAAAGAGGACTTCAAAAATTTGAATGCAGAAGAGCAAGACCAGGCTAAAGAAAATCTAGAGGAACGCCTAGATAAAAACCAAGAACAAATTGAAAAGAATCAAAAGCTACTTGAAGAATTAGAACAATTAAAAGATCAAATTAGCCAAGAACAGCTCAACGAAAAGTTAGAATCTTACGAGCGGGAAAACAAAAAACAGGAGAAAAATCTTGAGCAACTTTTAGAATTAACTAAGCGATTTTATGTTGAAAAGAAGACGGAAAAACTTGCAGAGCAGTTAGAAAAATTAGCCCAAGAGCAAGAAACTCTGTCTGATGAAGAGACCAATACGTCTAAAGATCAAGAGAAGCTCAATCAAAAATTTGAAGAGCTGCAAAATGAATTGGACCAGTTGGATAAAAAAAATGAAGAGTTAAAAGCGCCGATGCAATTAGGAACGGATAAAGATTTAGCAAAAGACATTGAACAAACTCAGGAAGAAGCAAGGGAAGATCTAGAAAAATCTGAAGCTGAAAGTGAAGACCAAAACGCAAAAGAATCTTCCAAAGAAGGTGCTAAGGAGAAGCAAAAGAAAGCGGCTGAAAAGATGAAGGAACTGAGCCAAAATATGAAAAACTCTATGCAAATGTCCAGTATGGAACAAAACATGGAAGATGCAGAGATGCTAAGGCAAATACTAGACAACCTTATTATATTTTCATTTGAGCAGGAAGATTTGATGATGGATTTTAGAGGCATGTCCAATTCTAATCCTATTTACGCAAGTAAGCTACGAAGACAAGCAGAATTGCGAGAAAACTTTAAGCATGTAGATGACAGTTTGTACGCGCTGGCGTTAAGAACGCCAATGATCAAGGAAACGGTAAATAATACAATTTCTGATATTAATTTTAATATTGAAAAATCTTTAGAAAGACTTGCAGATAATGATGTAAGCAAAGGAACTAGCAACCAACAATACACCATGATGTATGCTAATGAATTATCCAATATGCTTGATGATGCTTTGGATCAAATGCAAGAGCAGATGAGTGGTTCTGGAAGTCCACAACCTAAAGAAGGAAAGCCAGGAGATCAATTATCAGATATTATAAAATCTCATGAAGAGCTTAAAGAACAAATGGAAAAAGGTAAGTCTAAAGACGAAGACGGAGAAGAAGGCGAAGGAGAATCTGAAAATAAAAAAGGAGGCGAAGATGGTGATGATGGAGCGGAGACTAAACCGAGTGATCAAAAAAGTGGACAAGAACAAATGAGTGGTGAAATCTATGAGATATATAAGCAGCAGCAGAAACTCAGAAATGAGCTAGAAAACAGAATTAAGCAATTAGGTCTTGAAGACTTGTCAAACCCCCTGGAGAAGAGTTTAGACCAATTGGAACAGGAACTTTTGATGAAAGGGTTCAGCAGTGATTTATTAAAACAGATGGAAGACGTGAATCATCAGCTATTAAAACTCGATGAAGCAGCAAATCAACAAGGAGAGGATGAAGAGCGAGAAGGAGAAACACGTAAAAAGGAACTCAATACATCTTCATACGACTGGGAGGAAAAGACTAAAGAATATTTTAACACAACAGAGATTTTAAATAGACAACAATTACCTTTGCAGCCTGAATATAAGAAGCTGATTAATATTTATTTTGATGGAAAGTCTAATTAACTTTTACAGTAAAACTGATTTCAATTTAGAACCCAAGTTTTCTTATGAAATTTGGTTACAGAAAGCAATTGAGAGTGAAGGGAAAAAACTTGGAAATTTGAGTTACGTATTTTGTAGTGATT
Organism: Psychroflexus sp.; assembly: GCA_003565575.1. Taxonomy (GTDB): domain Bacteria; phylum Bacteroidota; class Bacteroidia; order Flavobacteriales; family Flavobacteriaceae; genus Psychroflexus. The sequence continues at coordinate 13,689 of PXBV01000219.1, forward strand.
TAGACCTTTTAAAGATTAATGAAGAATATTTAAATCACGATACATTTACAGATATAATCACTTTTGATTATTCTGAAGATGCTTACATTTCTGCCGAAATTTATATTAGCATAGATCGAGTAAAAGAGAACGCTAGGGACTTCAAGGTAGAATTTGAAAATGAATTAAGGCGAGTTATGGTACATGGTGTTTTGCATTGTTGTGGACATAAAGATTCTTCAAAAGAATTGAAAGCAAAAATGCGAACTTTGGAAACTAAAAAAATGGAATTGTTCCACGTGGAACAAAAATAGAAGTTATGTTTAAAGATAGGTATGATGTTATTGTAGTAGGAGCTGGGCACGCAGGGAGCGAAGCAGCAGCAGCGGCAGCAAATATGGGAAGTAGTACATTACTGGTGACTATGAATTTGCAAAACATTGCTCAAATGTCTTGCAATCCAGCAATGGGTGGAATTGCAAAAGGACAGATTTTAAGAGAAATTGATGCAATGGGCGGTTATAGCGGTTTGGTGTCTGATACGAGCGCAATACAATTCAAAATGTTGAACAAATCGAAGGGACCCGCTATGTGGAGCCCGAGGGTGCAAAGCGATAGAATGCTCTTCTCGCAGCACTGGAGGGAACGATTGGAGCAGACCAATAATCTAGATTTTTATCAAGAGATGGTTTCTGGTTTATTAATAAAAAACAATCAAGTAGAAGGGGTAAAAACATCTTTAGGGTTAAAGA
>PXBV01000172.1 GCA_003565575.1 Psychroflexus sp.
ACTACGCCACACTTTGTCGCATCTATAGCTTTTCTTTGTAGTATAATTAAAAAGATATGGAGACCAGAGAAAAATTTAAGTTACTCGACTGCATCGGGAAGGTGTATGAGAACTCTAAAGAATGCAAGCTTGAAGAAAGCTTTTTTATTGAAAATGATACTGAATTAAGTACACTCTCAGAATACTTCGGAACCACTAAAAGTCAATCTTTTTTAATCGCCATAGTGTTCACTTTAAATTACAAAGGCGATACAGTCGATCTCAATGATATGATTGAATATTTCGATTGTAACCCAATGAAGTTACTGGAATTTAACGAAGATTTCAATTACTTGCAATCCAAAGCTTATTTAAAGAAAAAGCTATCTAAACATCGGGTGCAGGTTGCAGGAGCTAATAATCAATTTACCGTCAATGAAAAATTATGTGAAGCCATTTTAAATAATGAACCTGTTCCTGAACTTAAAAATGCTATTTCTGATATTTTTGAATTATTGGAAGAAATATATGAGTTAGGAAAAAAACGAAATAATAATGAAATCAACACCCTTGGATTATATAAGTTGGTCAGAAAATTATTGGAAGAATACGAAGAATTTACACTGATACAAAAGATAGAGTCTTTTGTGCTTTCTTTGGACGATAAGCTACTGTATCTCTATTTGATTTGGAAAACCATAACGGGGCGAGAATCCTGCGACGTTGAAATTGCTTTGGAAGCCTTTTTTGACAGACCCACCCAACGCGTTAACTATATGCAGGATTTATTAGTTGGTAAAAATTCACTTATAGATTATAAACTTATAGAGTTAGTTTCTTCTAACTTTATAAATGACACAGAGATGAAATTGACAGTTACTTCAAATAATATCCTCAAGGAATGTGGCATTACCGTGTTTAGGAACAACAAAAATAAAGACAATATCCTATCACCAGAAAAGATTCCAGCTCGAAAACTGATCTTCAGTCCTACTGAAATGAAGCAACTCTATCTATTAAAGGATGTGCTTCAGCCTGTTCAGTTTAGACAAACTCAAAAGCGATTAGAAGAAAAAAACTTACCTAAAGGCATTGCGGCTTTGCTTCATGGAGCACCCGGAACTGGGAAGACGGAAGTCGTGAAGCAAATTGCCAGAGAGACCAACCGAGAAATTATGAAAGTGGATATTAGTCAGTCGAAGTCCATGTGGTTTGGGGAGAGCGAAAAGGTCGTCAAAAAGATATTTACAGACTATAAAAGCTTTATGGACGACAGCGATGAAACGCCTATTTTATTTTTGAATGAAGCGGATGCCATCATTTCCAAGCGTGGAAATACCAGTAGTTCCAATACGCGACAAACCGAAAATGCAATTCAAAATATACTCTTAGAGGAATTGGAAAATTTTGAAGGTATTTTGATTGCAACCACCAACTTGGCTCATAATTTAGACTCGGCTTTTGAAAGACGGTTTCTGTTTAAAATTCTTTTCAACCCACCAGATTTATCGATAAGAGCTGAGATTTGGAAGCTGAAATTACCTTCACTTTCAATAGAAGACTGTAACTTCCTGGCTGAAAATTTTAACTTTTCAGGCGGACAAATCGACAACATCATTCGCAAAAGTGAAATCAACGAAATCATTCATGGAGAGAAAGTCTCACTGGAAAATTTACTGGTCTTTTGTTCAGAAGAAACCCTAAGTCAGAAACACAACGAAATTGGATTCAACAAATTAAAATATCATGTCTAAAAGAGAAAGCTTTGCCAGGTATAGCCTGATTATTAAAAAACTGAGAACAAAGCCTTGTAGCTTTAAAGAAATAGCCGACTACTTGGCGTTAGAGTCAGAGATTCAGGATTACGACTTTAACATATCCAAACGCACCTTTCAAAGGGATGTTCAGGATATTCGTTCCTTGTACAGTATCGATATTGAATATGACTTTTCCCAAAAAGTATATGTCATCGAATCCAATCTGCAGCCTGAAATTACAGAACGTATGTTTGAAGCTTTTGATACCTTCAACGCTTTAAACTTAAGCGATAGATTGTCAAACCACATTCATTTTGAAAAGCGAAAACCACAAGGTACTGAACATTTATATGGTTTGCTGCATGCCATCAAAAACACCTTAAAAATAAAGTTTATTTACCATAAGTACTGGGAAGATGAATACACAGAACGCAAATTAAAGCCTTATGCATTAAAGGAATTTAGAAATCGTTGGTACATCATTGGCCAAGAAGATAATGGAGATCATATTAAAAGTTTTGCTTTAGATCGTTTAAGTGCATTAGAGATTCTAAAAGAAAAATTTGAAATGCCAGCCGATTTTAATGTTAATCAACATTACAAATACTGCTTTGGCATTGTGGGTCCGAAAGCTGAACAACCCAAAAATATCATTTTGTCTTTTACTAGTTTTCAAGGCAAATACATTAAATCCTTGCCCTTACATGAGTCGCAGCAAATTTTAGTAGATAATGAAAACGAATTGCGCATCAGTTTACGAGTACATATTAACCATGATTTTTTTATGGAATTATTATCCTTTGGGAATGAAATGAAAGTGATTCAGCCTGAATCCTTAAAAGCTGAGATAGCCAAAAAAGCCAGACAAGTAAAAAAGCTTTACGAGTAAAAAAATTGCTAACCCATTTTAGATACAAAGACGATAAGCACATATAAGTTTTGTAACTCATCAGTATGTTTTGATACCAGTCATCAGGTTTTTATTTCACGCAAAGCTAACAAAGACAAACGCAAAGAGACGTAAAGTTCTATAAATCATTTGTTTATAAATTGGCGTTCTTAGCGTAATACTTAGCGGTTTTTGCTTGGAAGAAAATATAAAGTATTGATAATGAATAATCTAAATTATAAAATAAAGATTTTTTTGATACTGATAGGTTACTAAGCTTTAATATTATAAGACTTTTCAGTCACTTCGCCTTTGCCGTGAGTAGTAAAGATATGCTATTATACCAAAAGCAGAGTTGAGTGAATAACTCTAAAATTCACTAAAAACCCAAGTTAAAAACCTATAATGATTCCAACTCTATGAAAACCTTTGAAGACGACATTAAAACTATTGCCAAACAACTCCAGGGCGAACCCATTTATGACGGTGTAGTAAACCTTATGAACTATTTGCAAGCGCCAGTCAAAATTTTATGGGTCTTGAAAGATGTATCCCATTTAGAGAAAAGGGAGACATTTGATTTGCGGGAGCACCTGAGGAAAATGCGTACCTCCTTCAAGATAATGCAAGCGTTCAAGGATTATTTTGAAGATGTTAACCGCGTCTCCTATCCCATTTTATTTGATTTATACACCTTAGACAATCATG
>PXBV01000037.1 GCA_003565575.1 Psychroflexus sp.
CAGATAGAAGCTCAAAAGATATTTCCTCATTACTTTGATCGTTATAAAACTGATGGAGTAGAGCACAATATGTACATAGGTCAATCTATTGCAAAAAATCAAAACTTTAGTCCCGTAATACTTCAAAGCTTAAGGCTTTGGCAGCTACAAGTAATGTGTGAGATGGAAAATGAGTTTTACTGCCTTCAAGGGTTTAAAACTTTGAAACTCAATTGCAGATCTTTGTTGCTGGCATTTAATAATGTACTAAGTATACATTACAGAATGGATGAAAAACATTTTGATGTTGACGGCAGCTATAATGCTAGGTATGAAATAATTAAAAAACGAATAGATAAAGCTTTCATCAAAGGAACTCAAGAGCGAATTACATCCAAAGGTAAGTTAACTATTGTGTATTCTCACAAGGAAAGTGAGCTGGAATACTTCAAGTATATTGATTACTTACAAAAGAAAAAAATGCTTACTGAGGATGTGGAGATGCTTGAAGTTGAAAATTTGCAAGGTGTTTCTGGACTAAAGGCAATTCGGGTTGGTGTTTTGTACCAAAAGAATAACACTACAGAAAAGCCAATTACTTATGATGATTTAATTGAATCTCTAAACGAAAAATCTTTTTAGTCTTTAAGTTATTGAAAAAGCCATAAAAAAGCTCAAAACTGAAATGATAATTCCTACCATAAAAATGGTATAGGTCAACCTGAGAAGTCTGTATTTTCTCTCCAAGACTTTTCCTAATAAGTAAAGATCTTTGACCAGTGCTTCATAGACAAAGTCCTTGTCTTTCATAATTTCCTTCACACCCCATAAATAACTATCAAAATCCATTTTATGAAAGTTTCCAAAAAATAAAATATTCACATCTCTATTTTTAACCTGCTCTTTAGTAAACTCACCAGATGTAATGTTGGGGCGCGTTGATAAAATAGAAAGAATGATAGCAGCTACACTAAAACAAATCAAAATTAATGTAGGAATCAATAAATGTTCATTACTTGGGTTGTCCAGTTTTGGAATTATGTTAGCAAGAGCTAATGATATGATGATGGCGTTTACGGAGAGTAAAATATTTGCTTTGGTATCAGCTATATCGCTAAGCTTCATGTGGTTTCTTAGCGTTGTTCTAAATAAAGTTTGAATGCTACGCTCTGGATTGTTATTTTTTAATTCTGCTTTATACTTGGCCTTCGCTTTGTCCTTTTTTTCTTTTTGCTTTATTTTTTTTCTGTCTTCAATTAGAGATATAAGGTTTTTTTGTTTGGTGGGCGCCCAGTGTATGGTTGCATAATCTGTATAAAACCTATGCTTCTCTGCCAACATTTCAATGTTGAGGTCTATCCACTCTTGAGCAGAATAAGTAGTTCCATGAAGATTCCATTCCTGCCTTAATAGTTCACTTATTTCTTTAAAGTCTTCTTCTGCAAAATGTGAGCAATCTGCATCTTTCAAAATCTTACCAATTAATGAATTAGGTTCTACACCTGGTTTTGTAGATGCTATCGCATTTTCTATTTCTTGAATATCTTCTTCTGGTATTTCATGTTTTTTTAAAAAAGTTTTGGCTATTTGTATACTATGGGCTTCATGCTCAATCTCAGACTCTACGTACCCAGTATCATGAAACCAAGCTGCAATCATAAGTAGATTTTGTGTTTTGGGGTTTAAGTGGGTTTGTTCAGCTAAAAACTTGGAGTTTTCTACTACTCTTTGGGTATGATTAAAATTATGATAGATGAAAGTCTGAGATAATTTATCTTTGAAGAGTTGTAAGACAAATTCTTCTATTTTTGAAAGTAGAGACGTCATATTTTAAATTTTAAAACGATTCATTATTAAATAATAAACTCGCCAATGTTAAGAAAAAACTCATTGTATGTCGTTTTCTTTTTTGCTTTTCTTTCGTGTTCAACTTACGAAGTTAATTATAAAAATCAAGATAAATTTTTATCATCTGAATATCCTTCAGACCAAACGATTTCTCAACGCTTTTATCTTATTGGAGATACTGGCTACGAAAAAGTAGAGGAGGCACCAGCAGCAATATTAGCATTTAAGAAGTTCACTGAATCTTTAGATACTCAAAAAGACAGGTTGATTTTATTGGGAGATAATATTTATCCTTCTGGATTACCTTCCAAAGGCGAGAAAAACCGTGAGCAAGCAGAGCGTATTATAGATCAACAAACCAAAGCTTTAGCTTTTTTTGAAGGTGACATTCACGTTATACCAGGAAATCATGATTGGTATGCGGAAGGAATTCAATCCCTAAAAAATCAAAAAAAACAAATCCAAAAGGTGCTTAAACACCAAGATGAACCTTGGTTGCCAAAGCCAGGTTGTGGACTTCATTCTGAGTCTATATCTGATGATGTTCAGCTTATACTTCTGGACTCTCAGTGGTTGCTAACCAATTGGGATAAACATCCGTTGATAAACAGAAATTGTGAAGACATAAAAACTTTAGATCAATTCTACGAAGAGTTTGAAACTGAACTAAAGAAAAATCAAAATAAAACTATCTTGGTAGCTTTGCATCATCCTTTGTATACCAACGGCATACACGGAGGAACTTATGAGTGGTCAAAACATATTTTTCCATTTCAAAATAAAATTCCTTTACCTGGTTTAGCCTCTTTGGCCGTTTTAATTAGGTCATCTGGAGGAGTGTCTCCACAAGATATCCAAAACAATCAATACCAATCTATGGTTGATAGAATTTCAACTATAGCTAGTAGATGGAATCGAGTCATTTTTGCCTCTGGACACGAGCACAATCTTCAGTACATTGAACAGGATTTTATCAAACAAATTGTATCTGGTTCTGGTTCTAAAACCTCTTACGTAAAGCTTGGTCATAATGGTGAATTTGCCTATCCAGGTTATGGTTTTGCTATTTTAGATGTATTTGAAGATGGATCTTCTTGGGTTCAATTTTATTCAGCAGAAAATAACGACGAACCAAAACTAATTTTTCAAAAAGAGATTTATGATGGAGAGTTGTCTTATGACACAACGCAACTACCTACGGAGTTTTCTAAAACTTACACAGGTTCAATTTACGATGATTTTAAGTCTGACAGAACTCACTTTTATGAAAGTGTGTGGGGAGAACACTACAGAGATTTATATACTCGAAAAATCACTGTTCCTGTCTTAAAGCTGGATACTCTAAATGGGGGGCTCACACCAATGCGACAAGGTGGAGGAATGCAAACTAATTCACTGAGACTGAAAGACAGTCTTGGGAGAGAATACAACATTAGGCAACTCAAGAAAAACCCAATACGTCTTTTACAAAAGTTTGTATATCCAGA
>PXBV01000234.1 GCA_003565575.1 Psychroflexus sp.
AAATTTCCTGAAGTAAGCTGTGTCATCCCCGGCGCATCGAAAGAAGAACAGCTTAAATCAAATTTATCGGTTTATGATTTACCAGATTTGTCACCAGATAAAATTGAACAGATGAACGCTATATATAAGCAATTCATTAAGCAAGAGGTACATCAAAAATGGTAAGTTTTTTTTACAATCAAAAAAGCCTTTCTTTGAAATAAGAAAGGCTTTTGAGTTAAATGAGATGAGATGAATAAGTTACTCAACGTATTTGCTTTCTGTAGGACCTAAATAGCTTGCCTTCAATCCACCTGCATTAATTACAAATTTTTGAATAACAACACCAGAATCGATTGCCCAGACTTTTAAGGTATGTGTTCCTGCCTTTATATCTTTATGTTGTGAAATACTCTTCTTTATATGGTCTGCTACTGATTTTGTCCACCAATCAGCATATTTATAATCGGGCTTGATTTCACCTTTGTTGATATTGATTATTTGTGGTGTTTCATCATCTATAGCAATAGCAAATTTTAATCCTCCATCTTTCTTAAAATCTTGGCTAGGAGAAACATAAGTCTCAATTTCTAAGTCAGTATCTTCAAAGATTGTAAATTTATATTCTACTTTTGCGCTGTTTTTGGGGTTTTGAGGTTCAGCATTCATTGGAGAAACAATAATAGATGAACTTGTTCGCCCTAAATTTGGAACCACTTGCCATGAGACATTTTTACCATCACTATTCCGAAGGTAATTTTCTGCTTCAATAGAAACTACGCCATTGTTTTCTACAAATCCTTTTGGTTTTGGAACATCTGTTTTTATAGGGACTATTACACTATAACTTTGCCCTTTGCTTGAAATTTCTATGCTACCTTTTTTGGTGTTTTTAGGTATTTTTTTCCAATCAATACTCAACTCTACTTTTTCTGTGTGTTTTACTCTTCCTTGGTTTTGAGATAACACAATCCATTTATCTTTTGTTGTAATCTCATAATCAAGGTCTTCCTTACCTCTGTTAAACACTTCGATATAATATTTTTGATCGTTGACTGGGTCTAATACTGAAAATGATTCGCTATATAGCCCGTCTCCTTCCACACTAAAGCCATGCCATTTTGGCTCAGAACCGTATTCTATATTGTAACCTAGGGTAGCCGTATCTCTCACATGAACATACGAGATTGGAGGCATTTTATTTGCTGGTGGATGATTCCATGTGGTGTAGCCTAAATGAGTTTGAGACATCATATGATTCCATTTTCCATCAGCCATTTCCTCATGAAAGTACCTGGTTAATTTTTCATCTTTTTCAAATAGTTTTATAACCTTATCTGCATAATGGTTGGCAACTGTAGCACCAAGTTCAGCATAATATTTATTTTTAGCAGAAGCAATATACATTTCATTTACATTCGCAGACATTTCTAGAGGAGCATGAACGAGTTGCTGATATGCTGCTGTATAATTTTCAGGAAGTTTTTCTAAAACAGTTTCACTTTTCTCAACCAAGCTTCTAAATTCACTTAAAATTCGGTCTGCTTCTCTATAGTTGGTAAGGCTGTAAGTCTCGGGGGTAAGCATTTCTGGAGTTCTTCTCGCATTATATTTGGTATAAAGCGAAAGAATTTCTGCTATTTCATCAGCGTGTTGTTTTCCAAACTGTTGGTTTGCCCAGTTTTTATAATATTCAGGTAGATTTTCTGCATTAACGCTAGATTCATCCCAAGCCATGTCAAGAAAAAAGCTCAATGGTAATTCCATAGGTTTAATATCCCCAACATTGGCAATCCATAATTTATTCACTCCCCAATCAAAGGTTAGTTTCATCTGTTCCCAAACTCGTTCAATTTGAGTAACGTTTTGCCATCTGTAGGAAGCAGGTGCTCCTACATAATCCAAATGGTAATACATACCATACCCTGCTTTGTAGTCGTGTTCTTCTTTTTTTGGTAAAAGAGTAAGATTCCCCCAGTTATCATCACTAAATAAAATAGTTATGTCATCGTCTACGCGCATACCTTCTTCATAATATTCCTGAACTTCTTTGTAAATCGCCCAAACTTGTGGGGTTTCTTTAGCCGGTTTTTGGGTGACTTCTTCTATAATATTACGCTGGTCAGATATGATGGTTTGTAGTAAATCAATAGCCGCACCTTCACTCATGGCTTCATCTCCATCTCCACGCATTCCTACGGTTACTATGCTCTCAAAATCGCCCATGCGTTCAATTCCACCTTTCCAAAATTCTTGAAGTTGTTCTTTGTTGGTTTCATAGTTCCATTCTCTACCACCAAAACGGCTCCATTCTTCATGCGCACGCATCATAGGTTCATGGTGACTTGTGGAAACTACAATTCCAAATTCATCGGCAACTTTAGGGTTTAACGGGTCATCTTCAGCAAAAATGGTAGGCAACCACATGGCAGGCCAAATAAAATTAGCTTTCTTTCTGAGTAATAACTCAAAAACGTTTTCGTAAAATTTATGATTAAGGTCTCCAAATTTTTCTTTGGCCCAATTTCTTAAAGCAGGCGATTCATCGTTTAAAAATATTCCTCGATACTTGACGGAAGGTGCCTTAGAAACGTAAGTTAAGGGTTCTAAGCTAAGCAAATCACTTTTTTTAGTGGGTACATCGCCCCACCAATACCAAGGAGAAACTCCCATCTCTTCAGACAAACTGAACACTCCAAAAGCGGCTGCCCTTCTGTCACTTCCAACAATAATAAGCGCATTTTCTATTTCGGGTGTTGGATTTTTTATGGTTTTTAGTATAAATCGTTCCCACTCATTTTCTATTGGGGAAATATCCAATTTTCCATCACTAACAAGTTTGTTTACAAACTCGTTGTTGTTTGCCGTAGCTACTACAATTATATTTTTCTGGTTTTCGGGACTTCCTTCCACCACTTGTGGCTTTCGGTCGGTTACCTTTTCAATATCACTAGCTAAAAAATGAGCTGATTTTTGAATTAAGATATTTTCTGAACCTTCATAGAAAATAGTAGCTTCTTTTGATTCTTGAACAATAGGGAAGTGGTCATTCTTTACTTCTGATGTTTCAAATTTGATTTGACAGAGAAGTATTGAGTGACTTAAAAGAATAAATAAAAAGATATTTTTCATGGTAAGGCGTGTTAATTTATTTAGTAATTAATTTGAATTTTATGTCTGTACATTTTTTGTTGAAAATTTAAAGCTTATTTTATGCTTAGTTCTTTAATCTTAGACTTTCAGGTGGTCCTAAATACGAGTCACCGATTTCACCTTTTCTTATCAATATTTTCTGAAGTACAATACCAGAATCTATTGCCCAAA